>NZ_JAILWF010000002.1 GCF_025699065.1 Nitrosarchaeum sp.
AGACAGCATCAGTATCACTCAACGAGTCACTATCACTACAAGACACCATAACCAAGACAGCTTCAGTCTCTCTAGCAGAATCACTATCACTTGATGACACAGCAAATGCAACCAGATCCGTATCAGTATCCCTCTCAGAATCATTAACCATCAATGACGCCATAACCAAGACAGCATCAGTATCACTCAACGAGTCACTATCACTACAAGACACCATAACCAAGACAGCTTCAGTCTCTCTAGCAGAATCACTATCACTTGATGACACAGCAAATGCAACCAGATCCGTATCAGTCTCTCTCTCAGAATCATTAACCATCAATGACGCCATAACCAAGACAGCTTCAGTCTCTCTAGCAGAATCACTATCACTTGATGACACAGTAGATAATGAACAAGCTATATCTGTATCATTATCTGAATCACTGTCACTACAAGATAAAATCAACAAAAAAATTCCACGTTCATTCACTGAATCATTAAAGTTATCTGACAGTGTAACTTCGTTGAAAAATATACAACCTAATCAAATTCTAGTTGAACAACAACAATCTACTATTACTCTTAACACCAGCAATTCTGAGCTAGTCATATTGTCTACTGATGCTATGCTAAACTCTGTTTCCATAGAAAGAAATGTTGCAAATACAAAAATGAATTACACTGCAATTAAAACAGGAAATACTGTTCTTGTGTCTAATAGCTGGACAGCTCAAATTGATCTAGATGATAGTATAGCTGAATATGACGTACAAGTAACACTTGCCAACTCTACTACAATTACAGGACCTGCTGGATGGAATGGTTTGCTCTCATTGCCAACAATCACTACAATCACAATCCCTGATACCAGTACTGATACATTTGATGATATCACTTCATTTGAAATTGGATTGCCTTCTGATAGTGTTACATTTGATGAACCTGTTAGAATGAAGTTTTCAAATTCTGGTGGTCAGGGATTTGTAACCTACTTTAAGAAACCTGGTGACAGCAGTGTGACATTTATCAATACTGTTTGTAACTCTGATAACCTTGCTTCAGTAAAGGCACAACTTGGTGGAACAGGAGAATGTGCTATTGATAATGGAACTGATATTATCGTCTGGACAACTCATTTTACATCATTTGGTGATGCTCATAAATCAGCAAAATCTAGTTCCTCTGGTGGCACTGGTAGTGCTGGCGGAACATCTAGTGGTTCCTCTGGTGGTGGTAGTCGTGCAAGTGGTAGTGGTACAGGAGCTGCTAGTGGATTTGGTGGAATACTTGGTACTTCATTGACAATCAATGAGGTAACTTATGATAAATGTGGTCAACATATTGCAAGAATTATTGTATCAAGTGATGCTGATACTGCACCATCTGTGAGAGTACAAACTGCAAAGTCAGGATCCATTGATGCAAAATTATCTGATAATCAACCATATGCAGAATCAAACAAGATAACAAAAGTAGACAAGTATCTCTACGAAATTACAATTGATTCAGATGAATCATTTTTGATGATAGTAGTCACAGAACAAAAAGGAGAAATCAAAAACACTGTTCAGACAGTGGTCCGTTTGTTATCCTGTGAAGGATCTATTGTGATTGCAAAGGTGCCAAAAGATGAGATTGAAGAGACATCCACTATTGCACCTAGAATATTTGATACCAAATTCCAAATTGATGATGGAAAGCAATATCGTGCAGATACTGAATCAGAATTCTACTATCTTGATAACCAAGATTTGACTGTTACTGCAATAATTGATAGTAAGATTTCATTACAGAGAGCTGAACTTAGGATAATTCCAATGACTCAATCTGATAATGAGTATGTTGCAGTTAAAATGAATATAAAGTCCATACCTGTATCAAACTCTACATATCTTGTCAGTGCAACAATTCCATCACAATTCATTGCAGAACCAGCAATGAAGTACTGGATACATGTATTAGATGAAGATCAAAACACAAATGAATCAAAACAATACAGCATTGGTGTTAAACCAACAACCATCCCTGACGTGATAGTTGAGATGGATACGCCAACAATTAGACCCACAGGATCTGTTGCAAAACCAGAAATATACATTAAAAATGAAAATTCTCCAACATTTGGTATTGTTTCTCTAGTGGTAGATGGCAAGATAGTCTCAAAGAAATCTCAACTAATTGAAACAGGACAAACTAAAGTCTCATTTGACTGGACTGTACCATCATCTGAGGGTTATTCAAGTAATGAATTACAAGGAAGAGTTGATTTGTATGATAAGACAATTATCACAAGTCAAGCACTAGTTCACAGCTATCCAAAGACAATTACAATGTCCGTATATGATATGAAGCCATTAGAAGTATTGGTAAAAGATGACAAAGTCTTGGCAGATCCTGCATTGATTTATGCCTCTGATTCAGATGAAAATCTTAGATTTAGAGTAATAGATCCTCAAGGACAATGTATTATTGGCGGAACTGATGAATGTCTTGTTAAAGAAAGCACCAAACAGAGTCGTGGTGGATTACAAAGTATTCCGTATGGAGATCAAATTCTTAGAGTAAAGTACAGTGGATCTGATAATGCACTAGAGAGATTCTCAATTACATCAATTGATCCAATTACTGATCAATGGACTGTAACATTGGAAACTGATGATGGATTTGTACCACAAGTTCATGCAACAGAAGACACATCAATTAAGATAAAATACAGATATCACTCTGAAACAATCACCGTGAAATCAAATTAAATCTTAATTTAATTTTGTTATTTTTTAATTAAATATTAAAATATTTTAAAAATTAAGGATATGCAATTGATTCTGCAATTATTGATTGCAAGTCTGAAATTTTTATTCTACTTTGTTCCATAGAATCTCTTTTACGTATGGTGACAGTTTGATCTTCTAGAGTTTGATAATCTACAGTTATTGCAAATGGAGAACCAATCTCATCTAATCTTCTATATCTTCTTCCGATTGCTCCTGAATGATCCAAAAATGCATCACATTTTCTTTTAATTTGTAGATAAATATCGTCGGTTTTTTCTTTTAGTCCGTCTTTTTTTATCAAGGATAAAACTCCTACATGAACAGGCGACAAATATGGTTTTAGAGATAGAACAATTCTATCATTTTCTTTATCATCTTTCAAACTATGCTCTAAAATTGTGTATAGACTCCTGTCAATTCCCATTGAAATCTCAAAGATATGTGGCAATACTTTTTCATCATTGTCCATGACCTCAAATTTTTCATTGCTTTTCTTTGCATGGCTTGAAAGATCATAGTCTGATCTATAATTACATGCAACTAATTCAAGCCATCCTATTGTTGTTTCAACTTCAAAGTCAAATGCAACCTCAGCATAGAATGCTTTTTCTTTATCTCCGAGTTTTCTAAATCTACTTTTTGTTACATCAATGCCAGTTTTTTCATAAAATTCAGTTAATATCCCAAGATAATATGCCACAAACTTGTTAGGGATTACTTTAGATTCCACTGCTTCTCTGCATGTCATAGATACTAGTTTAGTATCTGTCTGAATTCTAATTATTGTATTTTGAATCTCAGAAAATCTATCCATCTGATCTAACTTTTTTGGATTACAAAACACTTCGATTTCTGCCTGATAGAATTCTCTTAAACGAAGTAGACTTTGTCTTGGTGCTATTTCATTTCTAAAACTTTTTCCTACTTGAGCTATCCCTAATGGCAATTTTCCTCGCATTGTCTTAAAGAGTCTTGGAAAATCAACAAAGATTGATTGACATGTTTCTGGTCTAAGATATGCTTCCTCTTCTTCAGGCCCAATTCCTACTTTAAACATCATATTGAATTTTCTTGTTTTTTCAAAATCCCCCTTACATTTTGGACATTTGATGTTATTTTGCAAAACTGCATTATCAAATTCTATCAAATCCGCACTTTCAGGAATTTCAATTTTTGATATTTCAGCTATTGTTCTATCTGCTCTAAAAGTTGATTTACATTTTATACATTTTATTATTGGATCAGCAAAGTTTCCCAAATGACCTGACGCCTCAAAAACAGATTTTGACATTATCTGTGAACCATCAATTTCCATCATTCCGTCTCTTCTTATCAATTCTCTTCGCCATAATTCAAGAAATTTGTTTTTCAAACTTACGCCAGAAGGACCATATTCCCAAAACCCTGCCTGTGCATCTGCATAAATCTCACAACTTGGAAAGTAAAATCCACGCTCAAGTGCTAATTTCATGACATCTTCATAATTCATTGTATCGTATCACCAGTAACTGAATAAATTTCTACGCCAACTCCTTGACCTTTCTTATATTTTCAAAATCATCTCTAGTGTCATCAATTGGAGTTTCCAAAATTATTGGAATTTTTTTCTTGTTGGCAGTTTTTATTACTTCGGCTAATCCTTTCTCTCCAATATTTCCCAATCCTATATGATAATGTCTATCGAGGTTACAGCTAATCTCACCTTTGGCATCATTAAGATGAAGAATCTTCAAATTCTCAAATCCTACTGTGTCATCAAATTTCTTTAATGTTTCTTTGACTGATTTTTCTGTTCTTAGGTCATATCCAGAAACAAAAGCATGACATGTATCCAAACAAACACCAAACTTTTTTGATGGCTTTAATTGATTAAATATCTCTGCTAATTGTTCAAAGTTTGCACCAACAGAATTTTTTTGCCCTGCTGTGTTCTCAAGCAAAATCATAACATCATTTTTTGTTTGTCCTGCCTTGTTTAGTCCCTTAACAAGTT
The DNA here is from genome assembly GCF_025699065.1 of Nitrosarchaeum sp. Taxonomy (NCBI): domain Archaea; kingdom Thermoproteati; phylum Nitrososphaerota; class Nitrososphaeria; order Nitrosopumilales; family Nitrosopumilaceae; genus Nitrosarchaeum; species Nitrosarchaeum sp. Next base: position 4,750 of record NZ_JAILWF010000002.1, read on the forward strand.
GTTTTATTCCAGCTTCTTTTCCTGTTCCTAGATGACTGCCTAGATGTGTAACTAAATATGGAATACCAAGTTTTCCACATCTCTCAATTTCATTAACTAGTGTATTTACAGATTTTTCAAAACCGTCTACTTTTGGCGTAGATAAATTTGGTAAATATGGCATATGAGCACATGTTGCAAATCTATCTATCATACTTGATTTTAGTTTCTCTTTGAAATTAGTAATGTCATCATTTGAAAGATCTTTTGCATGCCATCCTCTAGGATTTCTAGTAAATATCTGAAAAGCGGAACATTCTCTCTCTACTGCATTATCTACTGCTTTGTCAATTGATCCAGATATTGAAACATGACATCCGATCTGCATAATTGATATTTTTCTTAAAACATAATTTAAACCACCGTTCAAATTCAAAAATCAGATTTTTAAGTAAACTCGGTAAATTACTTTTATGCTTGAACTTGGAGCTGATGAATATGCCAAGTATCCCTTTATGGCCGATGCTGGTCAATATCTAAAGGATAAAGGTTTTCCTCTAGTTAAATTTGGAACAGATCCTGATCTAAAACCCTCTGTTGAAAAAGCATTTCATAGGCTTAAAGTTTCTACTGAAGGAGGAATTTACAAATCTGAACTTATTGATGGTCAAGCATCAAAATCATATGTCCTTGAGATTGAAGTTTTTTCATTTCTTTTAGCTATAGTTTTGATTAAATTAACTGGTATGCATACTCTAACCAAAAGATTTGCACTAGCGGAAGCCAGGCGAGCAGAACAACATCTTGAAAGAGATCTAGGAAAAGCCTCTGAAAAATCTAAAATTGATTTAGCAATAAAAATAATTCATGATTTATTTGGTATTGAAGTAATAAAACGAGACAATTTCTTTGAAATACCAGTAGCTGATTATCTAAAACACTCTACAAGTTTCCATGAGCGAGAATGGAAATTAATCAATAGATATGTCAAGGATGGCAAAGTGTTACTTACTCCAGAAAAAACAGTTAGATTAATTCGAAAAGAACTAGGAACCTATATTGGCTCTAAAATTAATAATGCTCCCACACCTCCTATGATTCCTGGATTTGAAAATATGGTAAACGAATTAATCTCAATTTGTAAAAAACTTACCCCTTCTTACACTACTATTACTGGAGAATATCCACCATGCATAAAACATGCAATTGACGTTCTTGAAAAAGGAGAAAATCTACCTCACTCTGGTAGATTTATGCTTGCTACGTTTCTCTTATCAAAAGGACAATCAGTTGAAGAGATTGCACCATTATTCAAAAATGCACCAGATTATAATCAAAGAGTAACTCTTTATCAATTAAACCATCTTGCTGGAACTTCAGGAAGTGGGACTCACTATTCTTGCCCTTCATGTGAAAAACTTAAAACACAAAATTTGTGCTTTGCAATACCAGAATGTGATAATATCATAAACCCAATCCAATTTGGAAAAAAGAGAATCTGATGCAAGAAAATGACATAAAATTTCTAGAGGATACTTTTAAAAAATATTATTTTGATCATTTTGATCTAATTCGTGTTCCAAACAGAACCTCAGAGAGAGAGTTTGGATTCCAAAAATTTAACTCTGGTATGACTAGACATATCTCAATCAAAGATGATAAAGAATTACATCTACTGTTGATGAAAAATACTCCGTCTGATGTATACTGTTCTAATGCATGTTATTCATTTCCAAATTTACCTATGAATGAAAAAGATTGGAAAGAAGCCGATCTAATTTTTGATATTGATGCTAAAGATCTTAATCTAGAATGTAGAAAAAATCATACAATTTCTAAATGTAATGACTGCAATGAAATATCTACTAATATGAATAGTTGTAGTAAATGTAATTCTATAAAACTAGAGAAAAAATCTCTTTCTTGTAAAAATTGTATAAATGCTTCAAAAAATGAAGTATCAAAACTATCCAATATTCTTATTGAAGATTTTAGTATTCCCCAAAATGATATTCATGTATATTTTTCTGGTAATGAAGGATTTCATGTGTATGTATACAATTCACAATTTCAACAATTAGGTTCTAAAGAAAGATCAGAATTAACAGATTACATAATGTTTCATGGGGCAATTCCAGAAACATTTGGAATGAAAAAAATTAAGCCAAATCGTTCAACATTTCCGGATTTTGATGAAAATGGATGGAGAGGAAGATTTTCTAAAGAAGTGTATGGTACAAAATCAAAGCGTTCAAAAATAATCACCGAATTAATTGTAAATGGATATTCTTCTTTTCAAAAAACTTTGGATGATATTTCTGATAAAATTGGTGCAAAAATAGATCCTAATGTTACAATGGATATTCATAGAATTTTCAGACTTCCTGGTTCATTAAATAGTAAAAGTGGTCTAACCAAAGTTTTCTGTACTGATCTTACAAAGTTTGATCCATATCTTGAAGCCTCATTTCTCAATGAAAAATTAGTTGAAGTAATAGCTAACTGTCCAATTAGATTTAATCTAAAAAACACAAAGTTTGGTCCATATTTTAATGAAAAAGTATCTGTTCCGACATTTGCTGCAGTATATATGATTTGCAAAAAACTAGCAACAATCTCTTAACTTAAACCTCTTAAATGAGAAATTCATGACTAAATTCTAAAATTTACTGGTAAGACATTAATTTACCAAACTGCAAGAAACATTGATTTTGTATAGCGCCTCTACTGACAAACAAGTTCCGCCTCCTGACGCAGGTAAACTTGTCCGATTAATTATAGTTGCAATAATTGCAATTGTAATAATTGCAGTTGCTGGAAATCAGGCAGTAATTTTATCAATGAATTTTACTGAATTTGGGGATCAGTTTACCAAACCACTGTATTATTCCCTTGTCTCAACCATTATTCTTTCAGCTATTGCTCTAGTAAGAGTAAATATCATTGGTAGATCTTCTATCTTTTGGTATGGGCTTCATACGGCAATTGGCTTTATAGGGAAAAGTACTCAACAACCACTCTCAAATAATATTACAAGCTTTAAAGATTACAAGCTTAGCCCATTACAATTTGTAATTTGGCAGATTACCAAGATTTTGCTTTTCGGAGCATTTTTTGTCAATATTATGTTTGGATTTGCAGCTATCTCTTTTATTGATGGGAATAATCTTGGTATTGAAAATATAACTAATATTTTCTCTTTACCATTCGTTACACCAAGTACTGATGGTAGTTATTCGGTTGAACAAGTTGTTCCAATGATTCCATCTCTTGTACTTCTTTTACCTCCAATTCTTGCAGCAATTGGTCTTCGATTGGTTTTGTATGTTGGCATTCATAAAATTATTAATGTCATTACGTCATATCTCCAAGATTCACAAAGCGGAAAACCAAGATATCTCAATTATGTCTCAACAGTAGAAACCATAATTGGTGTGGGAATAGTTTGGTTGGGATTCAATCTCTTTTTCACTGATCAAATTGATTATAATACTAGATATGTGATTGGTGGAACACTTGTAATTGGTTTTGCTCTTTTAGCATTTGCACTTGTAGATAGAATTCGAGCTCGTGTTCTTACTCATATGTTTAAGAGAGATGTTTATATTAGAATTTTAACAATTCTTGCAATTGCAGTTATTGTTGGAGGACTAGTCTCTGTTAACAATAGTATTGCTGATGCAAAAAAAATTGAGTATTTGGGACCATACACTGCTCAACAAATTAGTCTCAATAGACACATTGGCCAACTAAATGATATCAAAGAAAATACTCACGATGTAAAATTACAATCTGTATCGCCAAATAATATCAAAAATTATGTTAATCAAAATAAAGATGTGCTTAATGTTGTTAGAGTATGGGACTGGGAGGCAGCTTTTGCTAAACTAAAACCTGAAATTGGATTAATTCCTTACGTGGATTTTGAGGATAATGATATTCTTCGTTTTAATGGTACATTATACTGGACTGCTTCGATGAAACCAATTTTGCCATCTTCAGTAAGTCTTGCAAACACATGGTATAATGAACATCTTGTATATACTCACGTTCCAAATGGATTTTTAACACTTGAGGCTACAACTGGCCAAATAATTGATAGTAGTAAATTTTTCAAACAACGAGAAATCTATTATGGTGAAGGAGGTCTCTTTTCTACAACCTGGTCTGCATATCCAAACTCTAGGACTACTAGTGCCGAACTTGGAGGTGTATCTTATAATGGTGCAGGAGGATTAGATGTATCTCCACCACTTAGCTGGACTTTTGAACCAAACTTTTTACTTTCATTTCCTGTCGAATCTGTACATGTGATGCGATACAAAGATGTTCATGATAGAATGAAAACTTTGTATCCGTATTTTCTGTATGATCTTTTTGGTAAAGAACTAGATTCTATTCCAGTAACTGATGGCACAAATTCCTATTGGCTTATTCCTTTGATAGTTGGATTTGATACTCACGATGTACCATGGTCTGTTGGAAATCCATATTTGAGATTAGTAGGATTTGCTCTCGTAGATACCTATGATGGTGATATCCAATTAATGAAAACAGGTGATGATTTCTTTACCGATATGTTTGTTAGTCAATACTCTGACAAGTTCACACCAATACCTGCTTGGCTTGAGGAACAAATACGATATCCAGTTGAACTCTTTAATTGGAAAGCAGAGATGTATAACATTTATCATGTAAATGATGTTGAAACATTTATTCAAGCAAATGAATTTTATGAAGTTCCTCAAGGACTAGAGGCATATTATGTTGAAGCAAAACCTCCAGGTTTTAATCAAACTGAATTCATTGGTTTACTTTCATTAGAACTTAGAGGTTCTCAAGGAAGAAATCTTGCAGGATACATGATAGTTGAAAACGATCTTAATCATTTAGGAGATTTACAATTCTATGAAGTTCCATTAAACTCTACTACTAAATTGATTGGTCCTACTGCAGTTAGAGAAGCATTAGATAAAGATCCTACATTTGCAGAACTAAAGACTCTTTTAAGAAATCCTAGAATTGGAGATAATATTCTGTACAGAGTTGGTCAGCATGATGTTTACTTTATACCTGTATACACTGCAGGTTCTGGTGGAGTTGTTGCACAACTTGGTACTATTGCAGCAGTAGGTGCAGCCTTTACTGGTGAATATTATGTTGGTCTTGGAGATACTCAAGAAAAAGCCTTTGAAGCATATTTGAAAAAGGTATCTGGCGTAGCTGGTTCCTCAACTTCAGTTAATGTAGATTATATTGAATTAGGAAAAACAGATAGAATCAATATTATAAAATCATCATTTACAGATAATAAAATTGAGATCTCTGAGCCAACATCAATTCAGATTCCATTATCATTTAAAGAGGGAGAAATATTCTTCTTTACTGAAAATGATCGTCTTGATACACAAGATTTCTTGAAAAAATTCATAGATAATTTTGTAAAACCAAGAACTGATAGAGTATTCATGTGGCAAGAAAACAATAATCTCAATATTGGAACAATAATAGTAAAAGACAATATTCCTGAAATGCATTACATTTCAATTGAAATTGGAAATTAACTTCTAAAATAATTTAGAACGTTAAATTACCTGCATCTTTAGTATCTACTAATGCTACTAATAATTGATAATGGGTCTGTTTACACAAAAACTCTGATTGATTTTTTAACTGAAAAAAATATTTTATTTAAAATTGAAACACCTGAAATATTAGATTTAAAGTCTTTAGATAATTATAATTCATTTATTCTATCTGGAAGAAGAAAAAATGAAAAAATAACAAACCAAATTAATTCTAAAATTATTAATCATGCAATTCAAAATAATAAAAAATTATTAGGAATATGTTATGGCGCGGAAATGTTGGCTTTGACTTTGGGTGGAACAATTAGAAAACTTGCAATATCTCAAAAAGGTACGCAAAAAATTAACATTAACAAAGAAAACTCACTTGTTACAAATGATATAGAAGTATTTGAAAGCCATGGATTTGAAATTTCTAAATTACCAAAGTTTTTACATGTTCTGGGTTCATCTAAAAACTGTAAAATTGAAATTATTCAATATGAGAATAAACCCATTTTTGGAACTCAATTTCATCCTGAAATGAGTAATGATGGTCAAAATTTGATTCAAAAATTCTGTTCTCTATGATTGCTTTTAATAACTCAAATCTTTTTTGATTGTATGGACACGAATGACCATCAACTTTTACTTCCTTTAGTAGATGAAGAAAATATTTGCTTGCCTTTGCCAATAAATGTAGTTTCAAAATATTGGAATATTACACTTCCAATGTCTGAAGCTATTGAATCTGCTAAACAATATCCGAATTCTAATGGAAGTGTCTTAATTGAAGGAATTGAATCTGCAGAAAGGCATGGACTAAAGTGTAAAATTATTAATTCATCTTTATCTGAATTAAAAAAAATTATTGCATCAGGAATTCCTCCAATAGTTATTTTACCTGGAATTCCTGAAATCACACAACACGCTTCAGTATTATCTGGATATGACGATGATGAAAAAACCATTCTTCATTACATCCAAAAAGGGAATTATGAAGGTGAACAACAAGTGGGAGCTATTCCGCAAGAACTTTTTGATAAAGAATGGTCTGAAGATGGACGATTGTTAATTATTTTAGCACCACCCGATGTCTTTTCTTCTATAAAACTAAATGATACCAACGAAATCTCAAATCGATTATGTCTTATTTCTGAAAGATTAATCATACAAAAAAATCTTTCTGACGCTTTGGCATCTTTAAAAAAAGCAATTGAATCAGATGAAAATAATCCAACTGCATTATATCTAATAGCTAGTTTACTTAATGAACAAAACTCTAATGATTGTGTAAAGTATTATGAGAAATGTATTGCTCTTAACAAAAGGTTTTACCTTGCATATGTAGGACTCGGTAACTATTATCTTAAAAACAATCAATTTGAAAAAGCTGAAATTCAGTATAGTAAAGCAATTGAAATCAATCCTAAAAGATCTGCAAAAATTTACAAAAATAGAGCTTATCTCAAAGAAAAACAAAAAAAGAATTCTGATGCAAAAAATGATCTAAAAAATTATCTGAAACTTTTCCCAAAAGCTAAAGATCGTGGGATTATCGAGCAAGCAATAAGAGAATTATGATGTGCGGAGTGCGGGATTTGAACCCGCGACCTTCAGCTTGGGAAGCTGACATCTTACCGAGCTAGACTAACTCCGCTTACTGAAATTAATTAATTATGATTAAATATCTTGATTGTAAAATAATATCATGGATGCACGTTGCCCTGAATGTGAGAAAGTAGCAATTTTAAATGACGAAATTACTATAGTAAAATGCCCGCATTGTAATTTTGAAGCAGATTATGATACATATCTTGAGATAATGAAAGATCAAGCAATTAACATGTCATATGATTATATACCAAAAAGACCTGGGCTTTAACTACCAAAAATTTCCTTTATCTGAACAATCCAAATGTGCTCCACACTTTGGACAAAACATATGGCATGCTTGCAAATCTACCATCTTGTTATCACATCTAGGACACCTAATTTCTTCATCCATGCGTATGTTAAGTAATCTTGATTTAAAAATAATGTCCAAAGGTTAATTAGTCGTTCAACTTTTTTTTGAAACAATTGACAAACTTCAAACTTACCGTATCTGATGTAAAAGGAAAATCTATTACTAAAGAGTTGAAAGACAATGATGCAAACAAGTTACTTGGTTTACAACTCGGTAATGAAACAGATGCGTCTATTGTAGGATTGCAAGGGAAACTAAGGCTTACTGGTGGCAGTGATAAATCTGGAGTACCAATGAGAAATGATATTCATGGATCTGCAAGAAAATATATTTTACTTTCAAAGGGAGTTGGATTACAAGCAGCAGAAATAGGTCAGAGAGTAAGAAAACTTATGCGTGGTAATACAGTTTCAGAAGAGATATACCAAATAAATTGTAAATTTGACGGAGAACTACCAGTAGAAGCTCCTACTGAAGTAGCAACAGAACCTAAAGAAAATAAATAAAAAGAATAGCTTAACATATGCCGGATCTACATTTTCATTGATGCACTGGCGAGAAACTCTTCCTGATTGGTACATAAAAAAATATGGTCATCAACCATGTGTAAATATTGGAACTGCAGGTCATGTTGATCATGGAAAAACTACACTTATTCAAGCATTAACAGGTTCATGGACAAGTGTTCATAGTCAAGAACTAAAAAGGGGAATTACTATACGTGTAGGTTATTCTGATGCAGCATTTTACAAATGTAAAAGTTGTGAAGAACCATTAGGATACTCTACAACTCCAAAATGTAAAAACTGTGGAAAAGAAAGCGAGTTATCTAGAGTCGTTAGTTTTGTAGATAGTCCAGGACATGAAAGTCTGATGGCAAACATGCTATCAGGTTCAGCTTTAATGGATGGAGCATTATTGCTAGTGGCTTCTAATGAACCAGTACCTAAACCGCAAACCAAAGAACATTTTTTGGCACTTCAAACACTTGGAATACAACAAATTGTAATTGTGCAAAATAAAGTAGATTTAATTTCATATGAAGAAGCCATTGCTAATCAAAAAGATATTACAAAATTTGTTAAAGGAACAAATGCTGCAAAAGCACCAATCATTCCAATATCTGCTCAATCAGGACTTAACATAGATGCTTTGATTGGTGCAATTGAATCAACCATTAAGACTCCAGAAAGAGATGAATCTAAAGAACCGATAATGCATGTATTGAGATCATTTGATGTCAACAAACCTGGAATTAAATTAAAAAATATCAAAGGTGGTGTTATTGGTGGTAGTTTAACACAGGGAACTTTGAATGTAGGTGATGAAATTGAAATTAAACCAGGGATAATGGATGAAAAAAAGAAATCATATGAACCACTACTTACAGAGATTACTTCTCTAGGTACAGCGGCTGGTATAGTAGATTCTGTAAAACCAGGAGGTTTGGTAGCAATTGGTACAAAACTAGATCCTGCAATGACAAGAAGTGATTCGTTTATCGGTTCTGTAATTGGAAAACCTGGAACACTACCGGAAAATTCAACTCAAATAAGTCTAGAAGTAAATTTATTTGATTCTGCAGTTGGAGCAGCTGAAGATACTAAAGTACTTCCAATCCAAGTTGGAGAATTACTACGATTAAACATAGGAACTGCTCCAATTCTAGGTAAAGTTTCTAAAATAAAATCAAATAGTATAGACGTTGAACTTAGAAGACCAGCTTGCATATTTGAAGGTGGAAATGTCGCAATTAGTAGGAGAATTACTGACCGATGGAGATTAATTGGTGCAGGAATCCTTGGTTGAAGTTATCTGTGATACAAATTTCTTAATTCATCTAGCAACTAGAAGAATCAAAAACATTGATAATCTTGATGTTGAAATAGGACAAGTTATTTTTGTTGTTCCACAAGTTGTTCAAAATGAACTTTCTGGATTAATCAAAAATCCTAAAAAACAACAGGATATTAGTCAAACATTAAATTTCATAAAAAATTTCAAAGTACTTCCTATAAATGGAAATTTTGCAGATAAAGAACTAATTAATTATGTAAAAAAAAATGGTTCCATTATTGCCACCATGGACAAAGAATTAAAAAAACAAATCAAAAAACATGGTGGAACTATAATGTCTTTATCAAATAATAAAATTATTCTAGAATCATAGCAAAATTTAACTTGAAGAATTTCTTTATCATTGATATGACTAATTTAATTTTGGAAAGTAGTGCTTTCAAAAATGGAGAGCAAATTCCAAAAAAATATGGCTATAAAAATTCTAATGTAAATCCACCATTGACTATTAAGGGAATACCAAAAGATACAAAATCACTGGTGCTTATAATGGATGATCCTGATGCAATGGGTGCAGTAGGAAAAGTTTGGGTACATTGGTTAATGTGGAATATTGCACCTATTGCAGAAATCAAAGAAAATTCAATTCCTGTTGGTGCAATTGAAGGTAAAACTGATTTTGGAGAAATCGGTTATGGTGGTCCAGCTCCGCCTGACAAAGAACATACTTACATTTTCAAATTATATGCGTTAGATACAAACTTGAATCTCAAGGAAGGCACATCAAAAAAAGATGTAGAAAACTCAATGAAAGATCATATTCTTGCCGAAGCTAAACTGACAGGTAGATACTCTCCTTAAACCCTCTTCTTGATTTTATATATCTGATCTCAAATCCATGAATAATTTTAATTACTTTTTATACAAAGAGTAATAAGCAAAGTTTAGAGAGAAAAGCTAATTGATTTCAAACGTAACTTTGGTTTCATTAGGAAAATTTGATCTGAAATTACACCATCTCTTAATTGTAGGAATTCTATCACTATCTTTTTCTATTTCATTTTTAGTTAGATCACAAGCAGCTGATTATGGTTGGGAATTAAATGAATTTGATCCTTTTTTCAATTACAGAGCTACACAATATATCGTTGATAATGGAATAAATGCATATTTTGAATGGAATGATGATCTTAGTTGGTATCCTCACGGAAGAGATGTTTCACAAACTTCTCAAGTAGTCCTTCATGTTACTGCTGCTGTCACGTATTGGATTTTTGGCGGAGGTATGGAACTTTATGATTTTACCATTTTATTTCCAGTTGTTTTTGGTTCTCTTAGCACTATTGTAATTTTTGCGCTAGTCAGAGTGATTGGTGGAACAACTGCAGGATTGCTTTCTGCATTGTTATTTTCCGTATCGTTACCTCTGATAGTAAGAGGTGCAATTGGTTGGTTCAAATCTGAACCTCTTGGGTTGTTTTTAGGCATTTTAGCACTCTATTTTTTGCTTAGCGGTCTTAATTCTAAAAATAGAAAGATAGCAATTGTAAAATTAATAGCTGCAGGAATTACTGTACCGTTATCTATCTCTGCATGGGGCGGTAGCCAGTTTTTTATAATTCCTATAGGCATTTTCTTTCTTACGTTACCTTTTGTAAGATCTGATCATAAATTTATCATGTGGGCAATTCCTCTTTTCACTGCAATTGTATTTTTGATCTCTCTAAGTTTTGAAAGATTGAGTTCAAGTTTTATTTTTGGATTGGGAGGAGCTTCATTACTAATTCCGACAATCTTCATTGTTGCTTGTATTTTCCTTCAAAGTAAAAGTAATGAAAACAAAAAAACTAGAAATGGCTTGTTGTTTTTAGCTGCCATTCTGATAATCGGTGCAAGTCTTTTAATTATTAATGCAGAATCAGAATTTTTATCTCTCCCAAGTTATAGATATCTAAATGCAATTAATCCGTTTTTGACCACTTCAGTTCCCTTGATAGATTCAGTTGCAGAGCATGCTAGCACAACAATTTCACAGTCATTTCTGTTTCATTCTATTCTAATGATATTTGCAGGATTAGGAGTATGGTTGATCATAAAAAATCAAAAAGAAAAAAGTTCTAATTTTATTAAAAATGATATGATTTTATTTTCATTAATTTTTGGATTAATTGGGATCTATGTTAGTTCCGCATTCGTAAGATTGGAAGTATTTGCGTCTATATCTTTGATAATATTGTCTTCAATGGGGTTGTCAATACTTGTAAGAAATATTTTAACCAATACAGAGAGCAAAAAATCTAAAAATCTGATTATAAAATCTTCATTTCTTGCAGGAATTATAATTCTTTTAATCATTCCAATTTCTTTCCCAGAGAATAGTAATTGGGTTACGGCAGCAAAATCACCCCCTACAATTCTTAATGGTGGTACTGCTTATCCAATAAGTACAAATGATTGGACAGAATCAATGGAATGGATAAAAAATAACACTCCCAAAGATGCTGTAATTGCATCTTGGTGGGACTATGGGTACTGGATATCTACGTTGGGTGAACGAGCCTCAATAGCTGACAATTCTACATTAAATACCACTATTATACAAAATCTAGCAAAAATGTTAATGAGTTCTCCAGATCAAGCATGGAAAATGTTAACAGAGATGCAAGCTGATTATGTAGTAGTTTTTGTTTCAGGTCAGAGATTGGCAGTTGACAATGAAGGTCAAGCTCTTTATGTATTACAAGGCGGTGGAGATGAATCAAAAAAACAGTGGTTCATACGAATTGCTGAAAAACCTTTAACAGAATTTTTAGAATCTGATGGTATGAGCGGTAATGAGCATTTTTGGAATGAAACCTTATTGGGAAAAATGTTTCCTTTTACTCCATTAGCATATGTTAATTTCCAAACAAATCAACAATCTGCAACATACCAACCAGGATTTACTCCTGTATATGTAAAAAATATAAAATATCCCTCTGACAGCAACGGTCCATTAAGATTAGTTCATGCATCACCAAGTTTTGATATAGGAAAAGGTCAACCAATGATAGGCGTATTTATCTATCAAGTAAACAAAGATTACGTTCCACTCAACTAATTTTTTAATTATATCTTTCAGCCAATCTATATCTCATGTATTTGTCATCTGGTGAAAACTTTGCTGGATGTGCTGAGATAGTCTCTTCATTACATAAAGGACATTTTTCTTTAAGTGAATAATGATTACATTTTAAACATTTTCTTAATTGGAATCTCATTTTAATTTTCTCTTGTTTTTTTAGATTCTTCTCTAGTAAATTTGAATGAACCTTTCTTTTTTTCTATGCTGTCTTGAATCTCTACAAGTATTGGTTTTAGTGTTTTTTCAGCGGATTTAAAATCTTCGGCAGTAATGGATAATCTATATTTTGGGGCACCCAAATACGTAATATCTATAGTAGGATCTTTTTTTGTTGCATCCAAAAGTGCTTTTTTAATAATTTCAACTCCATCTGATTTATTATTGGTGATTTCCATAATTCCTCTAATTTCTACTGAAGGTAGTTTAATTTTAGAACATATTTCTTCAATAACGGTTGCCGTTTTTTTAGGAAGTTTTAGCTCTTTTATTGATTCTATCCCATTTCTTGCAATTTCAATAAATGCGTCATATACCGAATCAAATTTTGAATAAATTACATCTTCTAATTTCTCAATATCCTCATCTGAGAGATTTCCTTTTTCTTTAACATTTTGCAGTAAAGTTTTTCCCTTTTCAAATTTCTTAACTTCTTTTAGCTTTTGCTTTTTTTGATCCTTTGACACTTGTTTTAATGATAGATCTATATCTCCTCTATCAGAGTTTACTTTTTTTACTAGTAGAACTTTTTTCTCACCATCTTTTACAAACTTACTAACTGATCTAATCCAACCAGGTGCAATTTCTGAGATATGCAAAAATCCTTGAATTCCGTTATATTCATCTAGTGTAACATATGCTCCGTGATCCATAACTTTGGTAATTGTAGCAAGAACAATTTCCCCTTGCTCTGGCATCTCTTGAATTTCAGTAGACATTTCTTCTAAATTTTCATTCTGTATAATTTAATGTTGCTAGTTAGAAATCAATTCCTTTTTTTGCTTTTATTCCATGTTGAAAAGGATGTTTTATTTCTCTCATTTCTGTGACTAGGTCAGCTAATTCAACAATTTCATCCTTAGCATAATTTCCTGTTAACACAAGATCTAGGTTACTTGGTTTTGATTTAATCAAACTAATTACATCTTCTAGTTTCACTAAGCCTAAATTTATTGCATAGTTTATCTCATCTAAAATTACAATATCGTATTTTCCAGACTGAATTTTTTCAGTACTTATTTTAATTGCCTCTTTTGCTATTCTTTCATGTTCTTCTTTGGAGCTCTTATCGTCTATAATCCCAACAAATCCTTTGCCAATAGCTACCATTTCAAATTCTGGCTCTAATCTCTTTGATGAATACATCTCACCATAATGCCATGAACCTTTGATGAATTGTACCATGCATGTCTTTTTTGCATAACCTGTAGCTCTTAACGCAATTCCTAGGGCAGCAGTAGTTTTTCCTTTGCCTTTTCCAGTGTATATTATAGTTAATCCCTTTTCATCCATGATTAATTCATAAATTATCCAAGTAAAAACATTGAGTATTATTTGACACTAATGTATCAATTTAAATAAAAACTAATTCTAGTGATACGAATTGAAAATTCCCAGAATTACTTTAGCTGGAGTTACAAGTGGTGTTGGTAAAACATCAATAACATGTGCCATTATCTATGCTTTACAAAAGAAAGGATTTTCAGTGCAACCATTCAAAGTAGGTCCTGATTACATAGATCCAAGTTATCTTTCAAGCATTTCAAAAAAAGAAACATTTAATCTAGATGTATGGTTAATGGGCAAAAAACATCTTATTGAGAGCTTTGTATCTAATTCAAAATCTGATGTTTCTGTAATTGAAGGAGTAATGGGATATTATGATGGGTTTGGAGGAAATTCAAATTATGCTAGCACTCATCATGTTGCATCTGTTATAAAATCACCTGTAATTTTGATATTAGATGCAAGTAAAACTTCTAGATCAATTGCAGCAACAGCAATAGGATTTCAGAAATTTCACAGAAATTCTAGAATTTCAGGTCTTATACTAAATAAAATTGGCAGTAAAAAACATGAAATTCTATGTAGACAGGCACTTGAAAAAACAAACCTTCCAATTATAGGAGTAATTTATAAAAATTCAGAATTAAATTTTGAAGCTAGACACCTTGGATTGATTCCCGCTAAAGAAAAAAATTTAAAATCAAAAATTGAAAAAACATCTAAAATAATCTCAAATTCACTTGACATTGACAAAATTATTCAAATTATAAAAAATCCTTTTCCGCTTCCAAACAAATCAAAAATTTTATTAAAAAAATCAAAAACCACAATTTCTATTGCACTTGATGGTTCCTTTAATTTCTATTATCGTGATAATTTAGAAGCACTAAGACGTGAAGGTGCAGATCTAAAGTTTTTTAGTCCAATACATGATGAAAGACCTCCAAAATCTGATGGTATTTACATTGGTGGTGGATTTCCTGAAATTCTTGGTAATATACTTGAAAAAAATCATTCTATGAAAAAAACAATAAAAAAAGTATCCGAAGAAAATATTCCCATTTATGCAGAATGTGGTGGATTGATGTATCTTACAAAATCTATTGATTATGGGAATAAAAAATATAAAATGATTGGTTTGTTTGACGCAGAAACAAAAATGACTAAAAAAATGAAATTAAATTATACCAAAGGTAAAATTATCTCAAAAAATAATATTTCAGATAAATTTCATAATCTACGAGGACATGAATTTCACTATTCTGAATTAACTTCTATATCTTCTGACTCTAAATTTGCGTATGAATTAGATATTGGTGATGGAATTAAAAACCACAAAGACGGTATAATTCAATATAATACATTAGCATCATATGGACATCTTTATTTTGATAGTTCTAATTATGCCAAAATTTTTGTAAATAATTGTATTAAAAATTCAAGAAGATGATTCTACTCTTACAAGCTTGTAGAGTGCATTAATTATTGCAGATGCTGAAGAACTACCTCCTTTTCTTCCTTTGTTTGTAATAAATGGGGTGTTTTCTAATCTGCTTAGTTCTTCTTTTGATTCTGAGGCACAAATGAAACCTACTGGAATTCCAATGATTAATGCTGGTTTTACAATACCTTCTTTTACCATATTAATTACCTCCATAAGAGCAGTAGGGGCATTGCCAATAGCAACTATCCCCCCATCAATATCTGATAGTGCTGTTCTCATTGATATTTGAGATCTAGTCTTATTTTCTTTTTTTGCTATCTCCATTATTTTTGGATCTGAAATATTACAAATTATTTTATTTTGAAAGTCCTTTGGATTTTGCTTATTCAAACCACCAATAACACCATTTACATCAACTACGATACTACATCCATTCTTTAAGGCCGTCATCCCACTTTGAATTGCATCTTTATGAAATATTACTTTATTATCTCCTGCAAAATCAAAGTCTGCAGTTGAATGAATTATTCTTCTAACAATAGGCCATTCTTTTTCATTATAATGATGAGTACCAATTTCATCATCAATCATCTGCATACTTGCATCTTCAATAGATTGACCTCTTTTAGTTTGCATTTTCTACCTCTTTTGCTCTTTCTAATATCAAATCTATCATTTTTTCATCAGTTCCTAAGTGTTTTGTAATGTACGTATTTTTGATATTGGAGTTTTTTAGTGCAGGTAAAAGATCATTATTGATATCAGTTTTGACATGCGCACCTTCATGTAAGAAATAAAATACTATTATGAGAACCTCTGGATTATTTTTTTCACAATTCTTAATGCCTTCCACAATATCTGGCTGTTCTATCTCTAACCAACATCTACTTACATTTCTATAATTTGCTTTTAGTCCATCTACAACATAATCCATTGACATTTGGGCATTAGGATCTTTACTACCGTGTCCAATAATTAATACATCAACATTCTTTTTTGGAACTGTAATATTATTTTCTTGTATGGTTGAAGATATTCTATTTTCAACCAAATTAATCAAAGTTTTATGCATACTCATTGGTTTTGTGACCACAAACTTTACTTTGGTATCTTTTTGAAATTTCATTACATCTGTAACCGCATTTTTTACTTTCTTACCAGGATACAGAAAATATGGGACTATTGTTAAATGATCAATATCTTGTTTTAGACATTTTGCAATACCGTCTTCAATGTATGGCGGTTCTACTTCAAGAAAACAATATTCTGTAAAAACATAATTCCCTTTTACTTTAACAGCATTGCAAATTACTTCTAATTCTTCAGATGCCTCTCTTTCTCTACTACCTCTATCAATTAGTAAAAATCCACGTTTCAATCTATTATCCTCGCTATGGCTATAGTCAAATTTGGGGGAAATTTCTGTTTTTCAACAATTAATTTACCTCCAGACACTTTTATAGCTGCAGCCTCTGAAACACTAGCTGTTCCTTCAAATGCTTTGACAGTATCAGAAGGATTAGGTGTAGATACACCTGCTAAATCTTCTCTGTTAACATATTCCACAGTAATCCTCATTTCTTTTCCAATATCAACTAGTCCCTTAACATCTTCAGGTTTTTTAATTGAAACTAATTTTGAAATAGATTTTTCACTCAGTTTGAATTTTTGTAAACAAAGATCCAAACCCTCCTTGATGTTTTCTTTAGATGTATCCCAATGTAATCCAATTCCTACCACAAGACTTGGAGGTCTGTAAACTACAGAATTTTTGAGAAAATCTCCTTCTAAAACTTTATCAGAAATTATAAGATATCCCTTAGAGTCAGATTTTTCCATTTCTTCTAAACTCTGATAAATTTTTACATTTCTTGGAAATTCTTTTATCCAATTTCTTTTGCCTGCATCTTGAAAAATTCCAACCTTTTCTTCATTTACCATAAACGCACTAATTTTTGTGACTGTAGAATCATCTTCTATCTTCCAGCCAAATTCTCTTCCTACCAGATCAACTGCAATTGTTTTATTGACATCGGCTGCAGTAGTGATTACTGGTGTAGCATTAAGCTTTTGAGCAATTGTTTGAGTTAATTCATTTGCTCCCCCTAAATGTCCTGACAATACACTAATTACAAAACTTGTTTTATCATCAATAACAATTACAGCCGGATCTGTTTTTTTATCTTTCAAATATGGCGCAATTAATCTAATTACTGCACCTAAAGAAAATAAACAAATTATTGCATCGTTGTTTTTAAATAATTCAACAATTTTTTCTGATGTAGAGTCTGAATACCATGCTATCTCTTTATTGCTGTCTGAAAATTTAGATGGCGCAAAAATTTCCCAATTTGGAAAATGTTTTTTTAATTCTATTCCTATTTTTATCCCATTTTTGGTAATTGCAAGAACTGAAACTTTATCCACAGTTAAATTCTCTCAAATTAAATAAAATACCTTGCTACTAGAACTTTCTAGCCAAAATATTTCCGTCAAAATCAAATAATATCACATCTAGTGGGACCTTTTCTTCAGAATGTTTTCTCATATGTCGATATGTTTCATTGCATATTTCATCAAAAAAGCCTTTTACATTGTTCTCTATTATAATTTCAGACACATGTCTGGCTGTATTTGCTTTCTTAATACTCTCAATGATCTTTTCACTAGCATTACATTTTCTTGCTAATTCTGCTAAGAAATTCATATCAACTTTAGATCCTTTAACATGTGTCTGTTTTACCCCTGCAGCCATTTTAGCTAATTTTCCAATAAATCCTACAATGTATGCTTTTTTGATATTTTTTCTAGCACATTGCTGTATTGTGTAACCAGAAAAATCTCCCATTTGTATAAAACAATGTTCTGGTAAATCAACAATTTTTTTTGCAAAATCCTCACTTCTTCCACCTGTAGTAAGAACAACTATGTCATTACCCATTGCAATTGATACATCTAGATTTTGTCTAATCGAAGCTGCATATGATGCAGTTGAAAACGGTATTACAATTCCACTTGTTCCTAAAATTGAAATTCCATTGATAATACCAATTCTTGGATTATCTGTTTTAGGACCTAACTCTCGTCCTTTTGGTACAGAAATTATTATTTTGACTCCTGTTTTCAAATGTTGTTTATCCAAAATTTCTTTCAAATTTTCTTTAATCATTTTTTTTGGTACTGGATTAATTGCAGCTTTGTTTAATTCAAGACCAAGTCCTGGTTTCGTTACAATTCCGACTCCCTCCCCACCATCAATATCTATATCGTTGAACTTTTCAGTCAATGATAACTCAACTACTATTTCTGCACCGTGAGTGACATCAGGATCATCTCCTCCATCTTTAATCACAGAACATGTTGACTTGTTTTTATCAAATTGGCATTGATGAATCTGAATTTTGATAAAACTACCTTTAGGTAATTTAACATCAACACTTTCAATTTTTGATTGATTAATAATTGATAATAATCCTGCTTTAGCTGCTGCTGTTGCTGATGTACCCGTAGTATATCCAGTTCGAAGATTTTCTTTTTTTATCTCTTCCACGCTAATCATGCCTAATTTGATGTATTAACTCTTCTTTGATTTGTTTGGAATCTTACTTTTTGAGACTAGAAATTATACTGAAATTTCTTGCGTTTCTAATTAGATTTCTTTAGATTATATTTAAAATAAAAGACGCAAGGTTTATGGAAAAAGACATGCAAGTTGTTATAACTGGTGCCAGTGGATTTATAGCAAAAAATCTCAGAAAATATCTATCTGATAATAATATAAAATTAATTTCAATTTCAAGACATGATTTTAACAAAGTTAAAAATGAAACAAAATTAATTACAAAAAACTATGATGAAAAAGTTATTTTTTCAAAATTAAAAAATTCAGATGCATTAATTCATTTAGTTGGAATTGGAAAACAAACAATTGATAACGATTACAATCAAATTCATATCGAACTTACAAAAAAAATAATTAATTTATGTAAAAAATCAAAAATCAAAAAAATAATTTATCTCAGTGGTTTGGGTGTTTCCAAAAACACTTCATTAGGATATTTTATTTCAAAATACAAGGCTGAGAAATTGATCATTGATTCTAAACTTGATTATACTATATTTCGACCCTCTTATATTGTTGGTAAGGATGACTATCTTACAAAATATCTTAAAAAACAAATTAAAACAGGCCAAATTCAAATTCCTGGTTCAGGTAATTATTTAATTCAACCTATCTACATAGATGATGTTGTTAAAATTATTTTTAATGCTTTGACTCAAAATAATTTTAGTAAAATAATTTTAGATCTTGTCGGTTCAGAATCAATTACTTTTCAAAAATATATTAAAGAATTTTCACGTGGAACCAATACTCAAATTAAAAAAATAAACCTTGAAACCGTTTATCATGAAGCTATTTCTAATCCTGATTGTGAATTTGGGGTAGATGATCTAAATCTGTTAATTGGTGGTTTTAATGGAGATTATAAAAAACTAAAAAATATCTCTAAAATTGAGTTTTCTTCTATACTAAAACTTCTAAAGACCGGCAGCCTTCTTTAATGCGTCTGCCTTATCTGTTTTTTCCCAAGTAAATTCAGGCTCATTTCTACCAAAATGTCCATATGCAGCTGTCTTTCTATAGATTGGCCTTTTCAAATCTAATTGTGAAATAATTCCAAATGGTTTCATATCAAAATTCTTTCTAACCAATTCTTCAATTTCTTTTTCTGGAATTTTACTGGAGCCAAATGTATTAACATATAGTGAAACTGGTTCGGCAACTCCTATGGCATAAGCTAATTGCACTTCACATCTTTCAGCAAGATTCGCTGCAACAATATTTTTTGCAATGTATCTGCACATATAACACGCTGATCTATCTACTTTTGAAGGATCTTTTCCAGAAAAAGCTCCACCACCATGTCTTCCAAATCCACCATAACTATCTACAATTATTTTTCGTCCTGTAAGTCCAGAATCTCCATGTGGACCTCCAATTACAAATTTCCCTGTAGGATTAATATGAATTTTGATTTGATCATTCCAAAGATTTCCTAAAACTGGCTTGATTACTTTATCTATAATTTCTTTTGATATCTGTTCTTGTGTTATTTCAGGTGCATGTTGAGTTGAAATAACTATTGTTTCAATTTTTGTTGGTTTGTTATTTTCATATCTAACAGAAACTTGTGATTTACCGTCGGGTCTAACCCATGGTAAAACTTTGTTTTTTCTAACTTCGGCAAGTTTTTGTGTTAATTTGTGTGCAAGTAATATTGGCATTGGCATTAGTTCTTTTGTTTCATTGGAAGCATAGCCAAACATCAATCCTTGATCACCTGCTCCTTGCTCTTTTTCTTTAGTTGCAGTTACACCTTGACTAATATCTGGACTTTGAGAATGAAGTCTTAATGTAACTTGACAAGATTCAGTATCAAACATCAAATCTTTATTATCATATCCTATTTCTCTGATTATTTTTCTGACTAAGGCCTCTTGAGATTTCTTATCAAAATTAGCATTTGAGGTTACTTCTCCTGCAACAGCAACAAAATCTGTGGTGACCATTGTTTCAATTGCTACTCTAGAATCAGGGTCTTGTCTGAGAAATTCATCTAAAAATGCATCTGAAATTTGATCACATATTTTATCAGGATGACCTTCAGTAACTGATTCTGATGTAAATAGAAAATTATTAGTCATAACCCCTAGAGTTCGTTTTCTAGTTTGATAAACAGTACATTATTGCCTCTCACAATTACTCTGCCATAATTTGCAATTACTTTACCGTCGTGGAATTCTTCTGCATCAGTCATGATTAAATTCATGTATGAATCAACATTATCCATTTTTCCTTTGTATTCAACTTCATTTTTCAGCCTTACAGTAACTTTCTTCTTAGTACTTTTTTGAAGAGTTGTTAATGGCCTTTTTGCACTACTAGTTTGTGACACTAATTATTCACTTGTTTTGCTTACGTTGTTTTCTAGAATAAAAGCCTTGCCTCTTTTGTGAATTATGAAATTCTTTAAATTTTTTCATCATTTTTAGATGATTAACTAAATGATCTCTACAGGATTACAAAAATTAGACGATTTTTTATCTGGTGGAATACCTAAGGGTGTAATTACTGACATTTATGGGGGAAGTGGAACTGGTAAAACTCAACTATTATTTCAAATCTGCATTAATGCAATAAAAAATGGAGGTAATGTTCTTTATCAAGATACAACAGGTAGTTTCAGACCTGAACGAATTCTTGAAATTCAGAAACAACAAAATTTAACATTTGATATTCTTGAAAAAATAACAGTTTCAAGAATTACTAATACCTCTGAACAGCTCAAATCCATTGATGTAATGAATAACTCAAACTTTTCTCTAATTGTAATTGATAATATCACTGATTTGTTTTCATATGAATATTCAAAAGATGATACAATCTTTGAAAAAAATTCTATATTTTTCAAATATATCCATAATCTATCACTTGTTGCAATCAATAAGAAAATTCCTATTATTATTACTAATATGATTAGAAACATAGAAGGTATAGATATGGAAAATATGAGAACTGCTATTGATCCGCTTACACATATTAAAATAAAACTCACAAAAATATCTTCAAAATTTTATGGAGAGATTAAATGGCTTCTTCATCAGACCCAATTTTCTTATAAGATTCTTCCTGCAGGTATATCTGATTATCCTGAAGATATTTAACTATCAATCATAAAGTTTAGCAATGGCAGGAATATTTGATTCAATTCCAATAATCACTGTGGTATTATTTGTACTTGGCTTAGCTGGCGTAATAGTTTATGAAAGATCCCGATCAAATACAACAAAAGAATCAGCTTCCTGATTCTACAATTGATTCACTGTTTAATTATTTTGGATTTACTACTCTTACTGAAATTCAGAAAAAAGCATCTCCTATAATTTTACAAAAAAGAGATTGTTTGGTAATTGCACCAACTGGTTCAGGTAAAACAGAGTGTTCAGTAATTCCCATTTTTTCGCTAGTAAAAAAATCAAAAAAACTTGGAAAAATTAAAGTTCTTTACATTACTCCATTACGAGCACTTAATCGAGATGTTTTTCGAAGGATAATAAAATACGCTCAGCATTCTAACCTTTCAATTGAAATCCGACATGGTGATACAACTCAAACCGCAAGACGAAAAATCACTGAAAACCCTCCTGATATTCTGATAACAACTCCTGAAACTTTGGTTATTCTTCTTACACAATTAAAGATGCTAGATGCATTATCTGAACTCGAATGGATTGTTATTGATGAAGTACATGAATTCCTTGCTAGTGAACGAGGATCTCAATTATCATTAAGTATAGAACGTTTACAACTTAATTCAAAATACTACCTTACAAAAATTGGATTATCTGCAACAGTTGGTAATTTTGAAGAGGCTGGTAAATTTGTAGTAGGAACTAAACGAAAATGTCAGATTATCAGAGATACCTCTGTTCGAAAATATGATGTTGAAGTAAAATTTGTCAATGGAACAATTTCAGATGTTGCAGATAAAATAATTGAGCATGTTTTAGAACTAAATTTAGATTCCCCTATACTTCTTTTTACTAACACCAGAGGCGAATCTGAATTTTTAGCTTCCATACTAAAAGAAAAATCATCTATTAACATAGAATTACACCATGGATCATTATCAAAGGAAGTAAGAGAAGATACAGAGATTTCATTAAGAGAAGGAAAACGTGGAATTGTAGTTTGTACGTCTTCACTTGAATTAGGATTAGACATAGGTTCAATTGAATTAGTCATTCATTATGGTTCTCCTAGACAAGTATCAAAATTAGTTCAAAGAATTGGTCGTAGTAGACATAATAGAGATGCTTCTGCTAAGGGACTAATAATTACAAACAATTCTGATGATGAATTTGAAGCAAGAGCAATACTTGATCGTATTCAAGAAGGCTCTATTGAAGAACAAAAAATTCATGATGGCTCTCTTGATGTGCTTGCACACCATCTTGTTGGAATGACTATGCAATTAGGAGAGATTCCTGTAAATCAAGCATTAGAAACCGTAAACAATGCGTACCCATTTAGAAATTTACAGTTAGGAGACTTGTTAGGAGTTTTAGATTTACTTGATTCTAATTATTTGATATTCTTTGATAGAACAAAAATGACATTTTGGAAAAAAAGTCGTTCTTTTAAATATTATTTTGAAAATCTTTCTACAATTCCTGATATTCTTAAATTCAAAGTGTTTGATAGTGTTGGGAAAAAAATCATTGGTACATTAGATCAAAGATTTGTAGGTGATTTTGGGGATTCTGGAAATATTTTTGTTTTAAAGGGTTTACAATGGAGAATACTTATTGTGGATGAAAAATCATTTTCGGTAAATGTCGAACCCTTTAGAGGAGGGGGAATAACAGTTCCATATTGGGAAGGAGAAAACATCCCAATTGATTATAATACTGCAAAAAAAGTTGGGGCATTTCGTAGCAAGGTGAAAAATGGTACATTGAAATTAATCAATAAAACCATTGAGGAATTAAATTTCAATAAAATTCCAGATGAAAAAAATATCATCATAGAATCTAGTCGTTCTCAGGGTTCTATAGTACTACATTCATGTTTTGGTACTAAAGTTAATTCAACTCTATCTACTCTGCTCTCTTCTATGATGTCTTCTATGTTAGGTTCTGTAGTTGATTCGCGTTCAGATGGGTATAGAATAGTCTTATCTTCTAGATCTCGAATTTCTGAAAAACTTTTCACTGAAATTATAAAAGACGATTATGATCTTTATTCAATTATCACTGCATCTTTGGCAGGAACACATAATGTAAATTGGAAGACATGGTGTGTTGCAAAAAAATTTGGAGTAGTTGGAAGAGGAGCAATTTATGAAAAAAAATCGGCCCGATTTTTATATGAGAGATATGCAAAAACATCTCTTGTAAAAGAAGCATTACGTGAATTATTTCATGATAAATATGATCTTCAAAATACTGATAAAATATTAAAAAAAATCAGAGACAATGAAATTCTAATTACATGGTTAGAAATAGATAAATTTTCAAAATTGGCTGAACCAATTTTAGATCATACATCCAAATATTATTCAGCACCAGCTAATCTTGACAAGGGAATTATTGATCTTGTAAAAGCTAGATTAGCAAAGACAAAGCATCGTCTTATCTGTGCACGATGTGGAAAATGGGAAAGAGTAATGGAAACAAATGAGGTAAAAAATACATTGATATGTCCTTATTGTAAAGCTCGACAAATAACTGCGACTTTTTATTCAGATTATGATCTTCCAAAAATAATACGAAAAAAATTTGAAGGAAAAAAACTAACTTTAGATGAAAAACATCGATTTGAACGAGCCTGGAAAGTATCTTCTTTAATAGAAAATTTTGGAAAAATTGCAGTAACTGTGATGTCTGGATATGGAGTAGGGGCTGATACTGCTGCTAGGATATTGCGGAATATGATCGATGATGAACACATCTTTAAGCAAATTTATGAGGCAGAAAGACAATACGTTGTAACGCGTGGATTTTGGGATTCTTAATTTTTCTTTGTAATTTTAGAAAATGCAGTAAGAGTTAATTCAACTCGTCCTTCCAAACCTGCTTTAGCATTGACTCCTGTTATTGAAATTATTTCTCCCAATTCACATTTTTCTATTAATCTAGCTTGATTTCTCCATCCCTTAACCCAAATTTGACCTGTATCGTCTTCAACAAACATCTCTGATAATAAAACAGATTCTCCAGATTTGGTTTGAATTTCTCTTCTTTCAGGAATTTTTAATACAATTGCTTCAATACAAAAACTTCCATCTGCTTTAACTTCATTAATTTTTGTCCTTAACTGTGATAATGATGGGAGTGATACATCATTTTCCAATTTTCTTACAAATGAATTATTATCTAATGTAACAGAATTTCCATAAACTTTTGTTGGCATGCATTCAATTACATCCCCTTCATTGCAAATACTTGTAGAACTTGAATTATCCATGATGTTGTAAATATTTTTTTTATTATCCACACCCAAAATCATATTTTTTCCATTTTCTGTAGTTACAATTGAAAGAATTCTTACTATTACTGGTTCTGCTTCTTTACCACCTTCAATTTCAATTAAAGTTGAATCATTTCCATGAATCTCTAATCCCTGATTTCCATTTTTCATGTTAATTCCAAGTAATCGTACTTTAGCGCCATGAGAAATCATATTGGGAATATCTGACTCATCTTTTCCCCATAAAACTACTCTAAGCGCAGTTCCGTCTTTACCTTTCAATCTCATTCTCAGTGCCTTTCCAGGCTGACCTCTAGAATTTGTAAATTCCATACTACTTACGATTCCATCTATTGTTCCAGAAATAACAAGATCTTTTTGACCTTCATGTAATTCACTAATGTCTTTTGTAATTTTATCTATAGTTGGAATGTCACTTTTGTCATCTGTTATTTCAATATTAGAACCTGAACCTATATTGATAGTTGGAGAACCGCTAAGATCTGATTTTACATACGCCTTGATAATTTTGATCAAATCACCAGGTTTGATATTTTCAATTCCAGGTAGATTTGCTTTATCATCCCATAATTTTACACTAGCTGTAGAATTAGTATCATATACCGTCATGGTTCTGAGATAAAATGGTGAACCATCTTTGCGAGAAAATTGTTTAGCAGGAGATACGTTAAGAACTCTGGTTTCTAAGGAAATTTCTTTAGCACCAGCATAGAGATCCTTTAAACCCATTTCAACTTTTAATGGTCCTGATAATGAAATTCCAAAATCAGATGCAATCAAAAATAAGGCGCCTTGATCTGTTAGATAACCTGCACCTATCTTCTCTTTTTTGTGTTTAATTTGTTCTTCAATATCTGCTCTCGTTAATTCTGGCTTTTGTTCTAATAATTTATCTATAAGACTATCAAATTCCGTCAATTCATTGTTTGTAAATCAGTTGTATTAATAAAAATTTCATTATTGTAAAGTATCATGTTTATCTATTTCTGATCGCAAATCAGTAAATTTTTTTGTTAATTTTAATAATTCATATCTAGACTTTAGTAGTTTCTTCATTAACTAAATTAGTGGGAAGATCGCATTATTTTCATGTCATGTATTGTTGTTGAGAATTTGTCAAAATCATATGGATCACTAACAGCAGTTGATGATATTGTTTTAGCAGTAAAATCTGGTAAAGTTTTTGGATTTTTGGGTCCTAATGGGGCAGGTAAATCAACTACTATCAAACTTCTAACTACGTTAATTCCACCGTCCAATGGCTCTCTGACAATTTTAGGAATAAATGCAATTGAAAATCCTTTACAAGTTCGTCATAAAATTGGAGTAGTTTTGCAACAGCCTAGCTACGAACCAACATTAACGGTTGAAAAATCTCTTGATAAATATGGCATGATGTGGAATGTTCCAAAAAATGAACGTAAAAAAAGAAGAGAAGAACTCCTAAAAGATTTTGATCTGATTGACATTCGTAAGAAAAGAAATGAGGATCTCTCTATTGGTCAAAGAAGACGTGTTCAGGTAGCTCGTGAATTTATGCACGATATGGAACTTTTATTTCTTGATGAACCTACGGTGGGATTAGATCCTAGTGCTAGAAGAAAATTATTAGATTATTTAAAAAACAAAGCCAAGACAGGTTTGACAATATTTTATACTACACATATTCTAAGCGAAGCTGAATATCTTTGTGATGAAATAGCTATCATTGATAAAGGAAAAATTCTTACAGTAGATACACCTGAGGCATTAAAAAATAGATTTGGAAATAAAAAAACAATAAAAATTCATTTACTTGAAAAACAAAATAAAATAACAACAATTCTTGAGGGAATCGTTGACTGCAAAATTGATTTTGATAATGGAACTAATATTATAATACATTCAGAACAATCTGAATTAGTTTTATTACAAGTTCTACGAATTCTAAATGAAAATAAAATTGAGATAGAAGATCTTTCAGCAGTTCCTACAAATCTAGAAGAGATATTTTTAAAAATGGTGAGTGATAATGCATCCAATAATTAGACTTGTTAATAGAAACTTAACAATATCAATTAATCCTGGATTTTTGATCTGGCAAGTGATTTTTCCTTTAATTTACATTTTTGTTGCAGGTTATGCATACACATCATTAATTGATCAAGTTCCTTTTGGTGACAAAAATATTAGCTATCCTACATTTTTGGCAACTGGTATGATTGGATTTAATATTATGAATAGTACTCTGATCTCAGGAATAATAATTTGGAATGATAGAAGACATGGCATGTTTGAGCAAATAATGTCTGGGCCATTTACACGATCTGATTATATTTTAAGTAATATTTGCACTATTGGAATTGTAGGATTGGTAAGTGCGTCATTAATTGCACTTGTTGGGTATCCTGTATTTTTTGAATCAATTGAATTTACTCCAATTACTATTCCAATGATTATCTTTGCTGCAATTGTGGGTTCTGTTTTATTTGGTTCCATAGCCTCAATAATTTCTACTCGATTACGTTCTAGTGAAGGATTTAATGTTATAATCAATACTGTTTTTTTATTTTTTGCCTTTGTTAGTACTGCATTTTATCCCTCTTCAGGTTCACCAGAACCTCTTAGAACCATTTTTTATCTAAACCCACTTACCTATTTGGTAGATGTTATACGTGGTGGAATTTTTGGTAATATTACAGAATTTGTAATTATTGAAATGTGTGTTTTAGTAGTTATTGCATCAATACTTTTTATTATTGCAACAAAATTACTTACAAAACTAGATTTTTAATTATTAGAATTTTTCACATCGTTAAAACTCTTATACATATTATTTATTTTTTTAATTATGTCTAAATTATCATATTTGATTAAACTTAGATTTGGTATAACGCAATGCCCACCTATTATTCCTGGATACATCTTTGGTCTGTTTCCTAAATTTTCATGAATTTCATCTGCAAATTTCCACATCTCATCAAAATCTATTTTTTCTGTATCACAAATCATTTTAGTAATCTGAGCATAATTAATTAACCATCCATAATATGTTGTATCAACTAAAATTTTTGCTAATTCGGCAGTTTTAGTGGTAGACATCCATTGTATTTTTTGAAATCTTTTCTCTAATTCTAATTTAATTTTAGGGCTAATTTCTTTTTTATCAGATGAGATAAATTTTGTATATTTTTTTATATCATCTAAAAATCTTTTGTGCACTCCACGTACAGGTGAAAATAAAACTGGTATCTCGACTCTATCTTGAATATGTTTTGTAGTACCTGGTTGTACAGTTGAATGAATAATGACAACATTTAAGTCTGAAATTTTTTTTATCCATTTTATTGTTATTTCACTAAATTCGTTTAATTCTCCTGGAAGACAAATATGTAGATATTCTGGATTTTTTATTAGATTATTTTCAGAATAGTTTCTACATTTTGATTTATCACTATCTATTCCTACACAATCAAATCCGCGCTCAGCAAGTAACTCAAAAAGAGTAGATCCAACTTCTCCCATTCCTAAAATGATGTCTGTCATTTGTTACCCTCTGAAAATTCACAGTATTATATTCGTGTTACAGTTGATGTTTTTTAATATGGTAGCCCTGCCCAGACTCGAACTGGGGTTAAGGGCTTCAAAGGCCCCTGTGCTTGACCGCTACACTACAGGACTATCAAAAAGGAGCAACTTGATTCCCCTAATGAACTTTTTATTTACTTGAATTTCTACCTAAAACCAATTCATAATTACTCTTTGATAATTTGAATTAGTTTTTGAATAGGATCTTCCATGTTGTCGGTAATTTTTCTTGCTCTTTTTTTGGAATTATTATCTGAAGTTTCAAGGAATTTTCTAATAATTTTAGTAATTTTTTTAGGATCTGTTTCTCTATTTACAAGATTATTTTTTACTAAAAATCTCTCAACTATATTGGGTACTGCATTATATGAAATAGTTGGAATTCCTAGTAAAGCTGACTCTGCTGTCATAGTGCCACCTGATCCTAGAAAAATATCTGTATGCTCTAACAAATGTTTTCCATCAAATGACATTTTCATAATACTTGTCTTTTTACCGAATATTTTTTTTAAATTTTCAATTTGTTCAGAATATCTTCCAAGAATGACAATATTTTCACCATCAAATTCTTTTACAATTTCATTTATGATTGGTATTATTTTTATTGATTTAGATGTATACGCTGCTTGCTCTTCTTCTACTCTGATCAAAATATTTTTTTTATTATTATTTTTAAATGGTAAAGATTTTTTTTGGCTGTTATTTCTTTTTATCGTTACTGATGCATCAATTGCTTTGTATGTAATAATGTCTTTTGAATCTATACCATATTTTAAAAATTCTTTTTTAGGTATTATCCAAGGAATCAACAATTTTTGAATTAATGGTAATGTTAATTTCATCACTGCTTTAGCATGTGGTGAATCACAAAATGCAATATGCCTTATTCCCATACCAAATGAAACTCTTGCGGCTTCAGGAGAACAGAAGCTAATTACCATATCTGGAGAAAATTTATAAATTAACAAAGATAGTTTTCTTATTCGGTTAATACTGGCCTCGAGTTTATCATATTTTTTACCTCCGCCATGCTTTCCGACATAAATTAGGTCAATTTTTCGAATTTTTGCTAGTTTTGAGACTTCATCATATGATCGAGATGTGCATAAAACATTGTGATTTTTCCTCAGTCTCTCAATTACTGGTTCAGAAAACAATAATTGTTTAGGAGTTAGAATATCTATCCAAATTTTCAAGTATCTCTCATTATTATGGTAAGTTCAATAAGTTTTTCTTAGTCTAATACTAGGCTTATGTGTAATGGGGGGAGCAAAAGTTGTTGTCTATGGACTTAGTACCGAAGGATATGCTATCGCATGTCAAATGGCAATCAAGGGAGCTGATGTATACATTATTGACGAATCAACCCCATCAGCAATTTCATTAAAAGCAGAAATTGCTAAAACTTATCCAAATGTATCTTCTCTAAAAGAAGATGAGCCATTATTAGCTATGGAGCCAATCGATGTAGCTATTTCAAAAGCTCAATATCTTTTCTTTACTCCAAGAATTAGAAAAACAGGACAAGACATCAAAACTGAAATTCATTCAAAATTTAAAGATGCTACAACATCTTTAAAAAAAAATAGTTCTGTGATTTACACTCTCCCTTCTGGTTTTGGTGGTAATAATGAAAATATTTCATTACTTGAGCATGTAACTGGACTTGAGGTTGGAAAACAAATCTCATATTTTTATTATCCATTAGAAGATCTTAATCAACAACCAAAGTTTATTGGTTCTTTCAACGGAAAAGAGGATTCTGCATTGGCAGATCTTTTAACAACTGGAAAAAAAGAAAAAAAATTTGTAGCTATTTCATCTTCTGAGCATTTTCATGCAATTAATGTATTGTCTAGATTTGCTAGCCTAAGTAGTATTTTAGAGGTTTGTCGATATGTTCAAGATGATATAACAAAAAATGATCTATCCTCAGATGATTTCCAAGAAATCTTTTTAGATAATATGATTAGTGGGTTATTTGATCTTAAATCCTTAGGCTCATCATTTGAAAGTGCAAATACGCTCATGTATCTTATCAATGGAAGCGTAAAGGGTATTGATGGCTATATTAAGAAATTAATCGATGAAATTCGATCTACCCTGAAGAAAAATGATCTAAAAGCTAGTAGAACAAAAATTGCATTATCTTGGACACTTGATCAACATGAAATGCGGGGAGATAAAATTGAAATGTTACAGAATTTAACTTCTAGATTACGCGATTACATCGGTGACGTTGAAGCATATGAACATCCAAATTCTGATTTATTTCATAGTGACAAAACTACCATTATTGTAGCATGCTCAAAAATAGATTTTGAAAATATAGAAAAAAATAAACAAGATACCAATATTATTGTAATTAAAGCTAATCCATTATGTGAAATTATTCAATAAGAGTATAAATTAGCTAATAGATCATTATGGGTGAAATGTCAGATGAAAACAATCTAGATGAAGTCCCAGTTAATGTAATTTCTAATAATAAAACCAATAATTTATCTGAGGATTTAACACAAACAATTAGTGATAACATTACTGTAGATGAATTACAAAATCTTTTGGAAATCGAAAAACAAAAAGTGAAAGATTATGAAGATAAAATTAAACATGTATTGGCAGATTATCAAAATCTAAATAAAAAAACACAATCTGATATTGAAAAAGGTGTAAATACAAAAATTGATGAATTTATGTTAGATTTTTTGAAAATTTATGATGACTTTATAAGAGCAAAGCAAGTATTTGCAGAAAGTAAGATCAATACTGATGGATTAGACTCTATTTTGAAAAATATGGATTCTTTGTTAGCAAAATATAACATAACTCCAATTGATGCATTAGGTGAGATATTTGATCCAAATCTTCATGAGGCAATTTCTATAATTGAAGATCCTGAACTAGATAACAATACAATTATCAAAGAACTTAGGAAAGGATATATTTCTCATAAGAGAGTTATTAGACCAACACTGGTAGAAATATCAAAAAAATAATGGTGAAATTAAATGACTAAAATAATAGGAATCGATTTAGGAACAAGTAATTCGGCTGCTGCCGTGGTAATGGGTGGAAAACCTACTATCATTCCCGCAGCTGAAGGTGCTACTGTAGGCGGCAAGGCTTTTCCTTCAGTCGTAGCATTTACTAAAACTGGTGAACTTTTGGTAGGCGAACCAGCACGAAGACAAGCTGTAACAAATCCTGATAGTACTATTGCTGCAGCAAAAAGAAAAATGGGCTCAGATTATATTTTCAAAATTCAAGATAAAAATTACAAACCTCAACAAATTTCTGCATTTATCCTTCAAAAAATAAAAAAAGATGCTGAAGCTTTCATAGGCGAACCAGTTGAGAAAGCTGTAATTACAGTTCCAGCATATTTTGATGATAATCAACGTCAAGCAACTAAAGATGCTGGAACCATCGCAGGTCTTGATGTTGTAAGAATAATAAATGAACCGACAGCTGCATCTTTGGCATTTGGATTAGATAAAACCAAACAAGATATGAAAATTCTTGTATTTGATTTTGGTGGCGGAACTTTAGATGTAACAATAATGGAAATGGGTGGAGGTGTATTTGAAGTAATGAGTACATCTGGTGACACTCAATTAGGTGGAACTGATATGGATAAAGTTGTAATCAATTACATTCTTGATGAATTTAAGAAAAAAGAGGGAACGGATCTATCTAAAGATAGTACTGCAATGGCTAGAGTTAGAGAAGCTGCAGAGAAAGCAAAAATTGAGCTTTCAACTATTATGGAAACTGACATCAACCTTCCATTCATATCTCATGATCCTTCAACAGGTGCAAAAAATCTTGAACTAAGATTAACAAGAGCAAAACTTGATGAATTAATTCGACCTATTATCCAACGATGTAAGCCTTCTATAGAAAAAGCACTTGAAGATGCTAAAATATCAAAAGCAGATGTCAGCAAAATTGTAATGGTTGGTGGACCTACAAGAATTCCACTAGTGAAAAAATTTGTTGGTGAAGTTCTTGGTAAAGAACCTGAGTCTGGTATTGATCCTATGGAAGCAGTAGCTATGGGTGCAGCAATACAGGCTGGAATTATTGCTGGTGATGTGACTAG
Organism: Nitrosarchaeum sp.; assembly: GCF_025699065.1. Classification (NCBI taxonomy): domain Archaea; kingdom Thermoproteati; phylum Nitrososphaerota; class Nitrososphaeria; order Nitrosopumilales; family Nitrosopumilaceae; genus Nitrosarchaeum; species Nitrosarchaeum sp. Next base: position 37,859 of record NZ_JAILWF010000002.1, read on the forward strand.
TGATATTGTGTTACTTGATGTAACACCATTAACATTAGGAATCGAGACTTTGGGTGGAGTAAGAGAACCATTAATTGAAAGAAATACAACGATACCAACATCCAAAAGTAAAGTTTTCACTACTGCTGCAGATAATCAAACAGCAGTAACAATTCATGTAGTTCAAGGAGAAAGACCTATGGCAACTGATAATGTTTCATTAGGAAGTTTTAATCTTACAGATTTACCTCCTGCTCCTAGAGGAATTCCTCAAATTGAGGTAAAATTTGATATTGATGCAAATGGAATAATTAATGTAACTGCAAAAGATCTTGGAACCAAAAAAGAAGCTAAAATTACCATCTCGTCTAACTCAAAATTATCACCTGAAGAAATTGAAAAATTAAAACAAGATGCAGAAAAATTCTCTGATGAAGATAAAAAGAAAAAGGAGAAAATAGATCTAAGAAATGAAGCTGAAAGTTTTATCTACACAGTTGAAAAACTTGTAAATCATGATCTTAAAGACAAAATTTCACAAGAACAAGGCATCAAAGTCACTGATGCTGTAAAAGAAGTAAAAGAATCTCTTGATAAGGAAATTGATATTCTTAAACCAAAACTTGATACTTTAAAAACACTAGTAAATGAAATTACCACTGAACTTTACAAAAATTCTGCTCAGCCAAATACAGATCAGCAAAATGCTGGAGCTGATGGTCAACAAGGACAAGATAACACCCAGCAAAATACTGAATCATCTTCTGATGAAAACAAAAACTAACAAATTCCACCGTTTATACAATTACAATTGAAGGATGATTTATGGCTGCAAAACGTGATTATTATGAGGTTTTAGGAATTTCAAAATCATCTGCTTCTGATGAAATTAAAGCACAATATAGAAAATTAGCATTAAAATTTCATCCTGATCGTAATAAATCTGAAGAAGCTGGTGAACACTTTAAAGAAATTTCAGAGGCATATGCTGTACTTTCAGATCCTGAAAAAAGAAAGGTTTACGATCAACATGGTCACGCTGGTGTAGATGGAAGATATAGTAGCGAAGATATTTTTCAAGGTGCAGGTGGCGACTTTAGTGATTTATTTGGAAGAAGCGGTGGATTTGATTCCATTTTTGAATCAATCTTTGGTAGAACAGGAAGAACTACCTATAGGCAACAAAGAGGTTCAGATATTCTATATCAGACTACCATTACTCTTGAAGATGTTCTTCACGGAAAAAAAATGGAGATTGATTTACAAAAAGAAATACAATGTGAAATATGTAATGGGTCTGGATGTAAACCTGGGACAAACAAGAATACATGCTCTACATGTAATGGCCAAGGTCAGGTACGTCAAAGTAGAAGTATGGGATTTGCATCATTTGTAACTGTAGTGCCTTGTTCAACATGTAGAGGACAAGGTTCAATCATCCAAACCCCTTGTAGCGAATGTAAAGGAAATGGTAAGAAAAAAGGCAGTAAAAAAATATCATTTGATATTCCTCCAGGTGTAGATAACGGTGATTATACTGTTCCAGAAGAAGGCAATGAAATGCCAGGAGGAATAAACGGAGATCTAATTGTTAGAATTAGAGTACAGACTCACCAAAAATTCAAGAGAGATGATGTGGATATTTTTTATGATCAAGATGTATCTATGGTTGATGCTGCTTTAGGGCGTGAAATTATAGTTCCAACTTTGGATGGAACTGAAAAAATTAAAGTGGAATCAGGCAGTCAACCAAATACAATCATAAAATTAAAAGGCAAAGGTTTGCCACGCATGAATTCAAAAAATAGAGGTGATCAATATGTGCGAATTGTTGTTAATATTCCCAAAAAACTAAGCAAGCATCAAAAAAACCTTTTAGATGAATTCCAAAAAGCAGATCAATAGGTAATAAAATTGAAAATAGCTTTAGATGTAGATGGTGTACTGGCAGATGTAATTGAATCATGGTTAATTTACAGTAATAAAATCCGATCTAGTATTTCTAAAGATGAAATAACAAATTGGGATTTTTGGAAAAAATTCAAAATTAATAGATATGATTTTTATGAAGAATTGTCTACATGTTGGAAAAACTGGGACGCCATTCCTCCAACAGAAGATAATCTGTCAATAATTACAGAAAATCTTTCAAATTTTGGCCAAGTTGATATTGTTACAGCAAGAGAACTTTCAACTGATTCTTTTGTAAAAAATTGGCTTAAGCATCATGATATAACTTACCAAAATTATGTCTCAGTAATTGATGGTCCAATGAAAGCAGATTTAGATTATGATGTTTTTATTGATGATTCTCCATTAAATGCAATTAAATTTTTAGAACGGAAAAAAAATGTTTTATTATATTCACAGCCGTGGAATCAAAATCTTTCTGATCCCAAGGTTCAAAGAATTTTTACATTATCTGAAGCTGTTGAAAAATTGAAATTATAATTTGGTATCTTTGATAAATTTTCTTATTGTAACTTGATGACCACTTCGTATGTGATCTATGTGATGAGTATTTACTATTTCTTTAATTTTATCATCACTATAGAATTTTATATTATAACGTCCTAGAATTTTTTTACAATTACTACAATAAATCTCTCTAAATTCCATTTTCTATGTAATTTGTTAATCTGATGTATTTTAACTAAAACAGTATAATAAAGAAACTTATTCAGGATTTCAAAAATTCAGATTGCGGGAGTCGCCCAGCCTGGTCAAAGGCGTAAGGTTCAGATCCTTATCTTCTAGGAGTTCGTGGGTTCAAATCCCACTTCCCGCATAGATTTAGATACTTGCCAATTTTTTCTTGATATTTTTTAAAAGGAGATTATTTATCATTTCACCCGATGCTTTACCCCTTAATTTCTTCATAGCAATTCCCATAAGTGGTCCAACAGCTCGTTCTTTTTGATTTTTAATAATTTCTTGATTTGTTTCAACTATTTCTGTAATGATTTTTTCCAAATCTGATTCATTTACTGCCTCAATTGAAGTATTTTTCATTGCTTCCTCAATAGTTTTGGCTTTTCCAGCCATAATATTTTCAAAAATTATTTCAATTGATTCTTTGGCAATTTTTCCAATATCTAATAATTCAAATGTTTTTACAATATCATCATTTTGTAATAAATTAGCATTTAGTCCATTTCTTTCTAAATTAGTAATTGTGGAACAAAGTATTGATGCTACAAACATAGTATTAATTTTGGTCTTTTCAACAATTTTTTCAAATAATTCAATATACCGTGAATCAAAAATCTGTTCTGCTAGTTGTTCATTAATTTCATATCTTGTTTGTAAGTCTTTGATAGATTCATCCCATGATTTTGGTATGTTTTTTCTTGCATCTTCTAATTCTTTTTTTGAAATTAAGATTGGTGGAATATCTGTTTCAGGATACATTCTTGCTGCACCTGGTCTAGGTCTTAGAAATTTTGTTTCGCCTATCTGAGTAGCTAACCGTGTGTCATTTGGTATGCCTTTATTTTTTATATGTTCAATTCGTAAAATTATTTGATCTATGATAGTGTCCATCATTTCAAACGGGATAGCTAAAACTAAAAATGCATCATTATCATTAATTTTCAAAAATTCTTTCAAATTCTCTATGTCTTTTTCTTCAATACCATAATTTGGTAACTCGTCTGAATGAAAAACTCCGCCTAAACCAAAAAACCTCACTAATTCTGCTACTTCTTTTCCTAATCGTATTCCTTCATAAGGTGAATATCCAAACGTACCTCTCATGTTTTTAAAGACTATTGTAACAATCTCCTGATTTTTCTTTATAGCATTTTGAATAATTTTTGATTCACATTTTTTAAACTGTTCCGTGACTAATCTTCTGTCCTCATTATTATGACTCCACTCTATCTCTTGTAATTTTTTTGAAATTTTTAGTAATCCATGTTGTCTTTTAGCCTCATATTCTACTACTTTTTCTAATTGTTCTAATTGCTGAACACCTTTTACCTCAATTACAACTCCTCCATCTTTAATTGAAACATTAACATCTTGTCTAATTGAGCCTAATCCTCTCTTTACTTTTTTAGTACTCCTCAAAATTCTTCCTAACCCTAAAGCAATTGATTTGATTTGTTGGGGTTTTGCTTCAAATGGTTCAGTAGCAATTTCAATTAATGGTATTCCTAAACGTTCTAATCCAAATTTTCTTGTAGATCCTTCATCACCCAAATTTTTTGCAGCATCTTCCTCTAGACATATAGATTGAATTCCAATATTCTTTCCGTCAACCTCAAAATTACCACCTTGTGATATTAACATAGTACGTTGGAATCCGGTTGTATTAGATCCATCGACAACTGTTTTTCTCATAGGATAAATTTCACTAAAAATATTTGATTTTAATGTTGAAGCAATAATTAACGCAATTTTTCTTGCATCATCATCTAATTCATGTGGTGGTTCTTCATCTTGTTCTACAAGACAACTACTTGCTGGATTAGCGTAATACATTATTGTTTTTGATTTAGATTTTTCAAATAATGCAGCAGGATCATATTCACCTAATTCACTCTTCGATGCTCGTAATTTCCTTAGAAATTTTATAAAATATTCATCAGATTCTGATGACATACAATTACAAAACAACTTCTTATTAGTTGCTAGTTGCTGATGAATTTCAAGTCCTACTTTTACACCGACATCATTTATGGAAAATTCTGACACTACTACAACCTCTAATCTGTTAACTCCGATGCAATATTCTCAAGCATCATTTTCTTTATTTCATTTCTATCTTGAAAATTTCCTAATGTCCACATTGTTTTTACTAGAGCTACCTCAGGAATCATGTTTTCTAGTGGAATTATGCCTAAATCAAGTAAATCTCGACCGCTTTCATATACTGTCATCCTCACTCTACCATCAATACACTGAGATGTCATGCCTAGAAAAATTCCTTTTTCATTTGCTTTTTTTACATTATCGTACATTATTTTTCCAATATGCCCTAAACCAGTACCTTCAAAAATTATTCCATCATAATTCATTTCAATAATCTTTTCCAAGAGGCTAGGATCATATCCTGGATGATATTTGATTAGAGCTACTTTTGTATTGATCTTAATTCTTGGTTGAAATTCTTTTACTTTAAAAAAATTATTTCTTGCATTTCTTTGAACTTGTTCGTTTACAACAATAAATGCTGGATCATCTCCAACAGTTTGAAATGCACCTCTTTTGCTAGTGTGATTTTTTCTAACTCTTGTTCCAAAATGACACGCAATTGTTTCATCGTTTTCATCTTGATGCATTACAATATAGACGCCATTTGTTTTACAATCAATCAAAAATTTTACTGCACCAATCAAATTTAGAGCTGCATCTGAAGAAGCACGATCAGAGGATCTTTGAGAACCTACAAGTGCAATTGGAATAGGAAAACCTGCAAGTGCAAATGAAAGAAATGATGATGTATAATGCATTGTATCTGTTCCATGCGCTATAATTATACCTGAATAGTCTGAATTTGAATGCTCTTTTAATTTCTCAGCAATTTTTAACCAATGTTCTGGCATTATGTTTTCTGAATATTCTGAAAATAACACTTCTGCATCCATATTTGCAATTTTAGAAAGTTCTGGCACTGATGAATTAAGTTCTTCAGCACTTAGAACTGGAGTTACTGCACCGGTTCTATAATCTACTTTACTTGCTATTGTTCCTCCTGTTGATAATAATAAAATTTTTGGCAAGTTTGGATTTTTTTTCACGCTTTCTACTTTCTCAATATTTTTTTTAGGACTAGATATTATTTCGATTTTTTCGATCTTTTCTATTTCTAATCCAATATTGTATCCGCTTTTTAATTTGAGAACAATATGTTTATCGTCACTGTGCTCATATCTTGGCATAATTATTCCCAAATATGTCAAATCTGCTAAAATCTTGACGTTATCTCCAACAGTGATCCTATTATTTTTTAAAAACTCTAATGATTTACCTGTATATCCTCTAAATTCTGACATTTACGAGAGTTGGTATTGCCTATTTAATAAAAACTACCTGTAATAGGAAGCAACTAGTTTTTCACCTATTTTGAGATTCTTCTGTTCTCTTACTTTCTTTACTGCTGCTTCAAAGTGTTTCATAGTGACTTTGGCATCTGTAGAACTCTTCTCTATATCTTTGACATCTGGATGTGCATCTAAAAATTCATGAATCACAAGTGATACTGCAGTATTTGCGATAGCCGCAGTATCTGCACCGCTTAAACCATCTGTCAACTCTGCAATTTTATCAATATCTACACGTTGTGGATCATTTGGATTATCATTAATTGGTATTTTTTCAGCATTAATTTTCAAAATCATCTTTCTACTCTCTTTGTCTGGTAATGGGATCTGAATAATTTTATCAAATCTGCCTGGTCTTAGTAATGCTGGATCGATCATATCGGGTCTGTTAGTAGCTGCTAAAACAACTACTCCATGCATATTTTCCATACCATCTAACTCTGTAAGTAATTGACTAACCACTCTTTCAGTAACAGCTGTTTCGCCTCCTGCACCTCTAATTGGTGCAATTGAGTCAATTTCATCAAAGAATACAACACATGGTGAAGCTTGTCTTGCCCTTCTGAAAATTTCTCTTATTCCACGTTCAGATTCACCAACCCATTTTGATAGTAATTCAGGACCTCTAACTGAAACAAAGTTTGCTTCACTTTGAGTAGCAACTGCTTTAGCTAGTAATGTCTTACCAGTACCACTTGGACCATGAAGTAAAATACCTCTCGGCATTTTATGTCCTAGCTTATCATAAAGGCCTGGATATTTCATTGGCCATTCTACGGCTTCTTGAAGTTCACGTTTTACGTCTTCTAAACCGCCAACTTCTTCCCATTTTACATCTGGGTTTTCTATGAAGACTTCTCTCATTCCAGAAGGAGTGACTTCAATCAATGCTTTCTGGAAATCTTCATTATTTACAATCAATTTATCCAAAGTCTCAGGAGGAAGTTTTTCTTCTTCCATGTTAAGCTCAGGTAGTAATCTTCTCAAGCATTTCATTGCAGCCTCTTTACAAAGATATTCTAAATCCGCTCCAACATATCCATGACTAACACTTGATATCTTTTCAACATTAACATCGTCAGATAATGGCATGTTTCTGCTATGTATAGCAAGAATGTCTTTTCTTCCTTTTTTATCTGGAACTTTAATCTCAATTTCTCTATCAAATCTACCTGGTCTTCTAAGGGCAGGATCTATTGCGTTTGGTCTGTTTGTAGCTGCAATTACGATAACTTTTCCTCGTGCTTCCAATCCATCCATAAGTGATAACATTTGTGATACAACTCTTCTTTCTACTTCCCCAGTTACCTCTTCTCTTTTTGGAGCAATAGAATCAATTTCATCTACAAATATTATTGATGGAGCTTTTTCTCTAGCTTCTTTGAAAATCTCTCTTAGTCTAGCTTCACTTTCTCCATAAAACTTACTCATAATTTCTGGACCGGAAATACTAATGAAATGAGCTTGACTTTCATTTGCAACTGCTTTTGCAAGTAAAGTTTTTCCTGTTCCAGGTGGACCGTATAATAATACGCCTTTTGGGGCTTCAATTCCTAATTTCTCAAAAATTTCTGGATGTCTTAATGGTAGTTCTATCATTTCTCTTACTTTCTTTATTTCATCAGTTAAACCTCCAATATCCTCATAGGTTACTTGAGGTACTCCTCGTAATGTTTCACCCTTTTCTGCAATATGGAAAACAGTTTTCTGAGTAACTAAAACTGCATCTGCAGCAGGTGTTACTCCAATTACTTGAAATGTTAAACGTCCACCAAAATATGGAACCATTACATTATCTCCTTTAATCAAAGGAACACTTTCTAGAGCATCTGCAAGGTAACGCTCATCAATTGGAGGTATTGCCTCAAGTGGTGCAACCACAACTTTTTCAGCAGCAACTGCTTTGATTTTTCTTACAGTAATAGTATCACCAATAGCAATTCCTGAATTATTACGACCCAATCCGTCAATTCTGATAATTCCTTTTCCCTCATCAGATGGGTAAAGTGGAAGACATTTTGCAACGGTTCTTCTCTTACCCTTAATCTCAATAACATCGCCAGTAGATGCATTTAGTGTATCCATAGAATCATAATCAATTCTTGCAACGCCACGACCTACATCTCGTGTATATGCTTCTAGAACTTTAAGAGAAAGTGCATTCTGGCTCATATTACAAACTCTGTTGTCTAATTTTTATATCTTTGTGGTAATTTTAGCAAAATACATGGGTAAAATCACAAGCTTAAAATCCTTAATGAATGGGAATCGATCTACTTGGGTAAGAGACCATTAGTAAGAAGACGTGGCCGTGGAGGATTTCAATTTAGATCTACGTCTACTGGTAAAGTAGGAAGTAAAGCAAAATATCCACGTTTTTCGTTATCTGAGCAACATGAAGGCCTAGTGATTGATCTAGTACATGAGCGTGGTAGAGAAGCACCACTAGCTAAAATACGATTTGAAGATGGCTCAGTCTCATTTATGCCTGCAGTCTTAGGTACTAAAGTAGGCGAAACTTTCCAATTTGGATTAAAATCAAAAATTGAAAAAGGTAATGTAATCAGTGTTCAAAACATTCCTGATGGAACTATTGTCTGTAACGTCGAAAAACATTTTGGTGATGGTGGCGCTATAGTAAAGTCAGCAGGAACAAATGCAACTATTTTCTCTCATGGTGAAGAGGGAGTTACAATAAAACTCCCATCTGGAAAATTCACTACCCTTAATCCAAAGAACAGAGCTATGATTGGAACTTTGGCAGGTGGTGGAGCTGGCGAACGATTCTTTATGAGTGCAGGTAACAAATGGCGTAGTTTTAGGGCTAAAGGAAAGAAATTCCCTATAGTAAGAGGTGTAGCACAAGCAGCTTACGTACATCCACACGGTGGTGGAAGACATCAACACGTTGGACAAAGTTCTACTGTTTCTAGAGATGCTCCTCCTGGAGCTAAAGTAGGTAGCATCGCTGCAAGAAAAACTGGAAGAGCTAGAATTAAAGAAAGAAAGTAATAATCTAATTTTTCTTACCTAAAAATGATTAATATCAGATTAAAATAATTTTTGTATGTCAAAGCAAAGAATCAGAATTTTTGTAAAAGGCAAAGTACAAGGTGTATTTTTTCGTCAGGCTCTTAAAGTAATGGCTAAAAAAAATAATGTTTTTGGTTGGGTAAAAAATCTAAAAGATGGTAGAGTTGAAGCTGTACTTGAAGGAGATGAAGAAAAAGTAAATAGACTAATTGAATGGTCTCATGGAGGACCAGCAAATGCAAGAGTTGAGGATGTTGAAATTAGAAATGAGAAATTTATTGGAGAATTTTCAAAATTTGATGTATTGTACTAGTTGATTATTTCAAAAGCATTTTTTATAATCTCTTTGAGTTCTGTTATTTCTTGCCCTGTTTTGATTTGTAAAGTCTTAGGAACTTCTTTTCTACTTTTTTGAATTTTAATTATAATGCCTTCTCTTTCTGGCTCTACATCTACAAACCATCTAAATGTCATGGATTTTCCAAAAACAACTCTATGCATTCTGATGTCCTCGACCACGTTTTCTCCTAAAGAAAGACAGAATTCTCTTATAGAATCAAATAATGGTAGTACTGAACTTGGAATTTGTTTTTTAAAATCATTATAATCTCTTTTTGTTCCAAAAGAGATCATTCCATCCATAATGATTAAAATTTAATTTTAATTATAAAGGTAGTAGATCTGTTGGTTCCAGTCTAGACGGATAGCCCCATTTCAAGGCATACAAGATCCGCCACGTAGACGAGGAAGCGTGGATGCTCCACCTTAGGATTGCTCCCTCCCGGACCTCATCCCTTTCGATAGTTCGAACTTAGACGTTATCCCTTCGGATAATTCTTGTCCTGCAACCACCCGCCTCGGCGTGATTTCATTTCCGCACACCAAGCGGGAATTACCTATCTAGAGATTTACCCAACAGTTACTGATCTCTGCGTATAGCCGGTTTCAGAATAGGGCACGGCTGGCACCCCAATCCTACCTACTACCATTTTTTTCTATGATGGTATGTTATATTTGCATTAGGTTTGATTTTCTTTTAGTTTTAAAACCATATTACACACAGAACAGATCTTTCCAGTGCATTCATTGCCACATTTTATACAAATTGTCTTTTGTTTGTTATTTCCTTCTTTAACAATTTGAGATACTTTGACTATTGACTGATAGAGATTATTTTTAATTCCACTATGTTTTCCTTCTAATGAATTTAAAAACTCTCTAATTTCTGTTCTTATCCCCTCATTCATGTGTGGACAAGGTTCCGTTTGAAATGGGATGTCGTTTGTAAATGCATAAAATACAATTTCAGATTCATAAATCTCACAAAATGGCTTTATCTTTCTTAACGTGTTACTGGAATTATCTGGATTCATCCAACCAATTTTAGTAGTATCTCCAGATAACATGTTTATTACAAATGTCTGCAACGTGTCATCTAAATTATGCCCTGTTGCTATCACATCTGCACCAATGTCTTTTGCTGCATGATCAATTGCACGTCTTCTTAGAGTTCCACAAATTGAACATGAAGATGTTTTTTCATTTTCTCTCAAATCTAGTGCTTCTTCTAGTGTTAAATCAAACAATTCTTTATAAGAAAAAACTTTGTGTTCTACGTTTAATTTAGTACAATATTTTTGGACAATTTCTAATGCCTCATTTCTATAACCTGGAATACCTTCATCAATTGTTACTGCCTTTATTCTAAAGTTATGTGTTTTAGTCATTTGGTTAATGATTTCAAGTAAAGCAAGTGAATCTTTACCGCCAGATACTGCAACTGCTACTAGTTCATTATTTTGAATCATATCGTATTTTGAAATAGTTTTTGCAGTTTTTCTTACGATAGAACTTGAAAAACATTTGGAGCATAATTTCTCTCCGGAATATTTACGCGTGTATGCTGCCTGATTCTCACATCTATCGCATTTCATTAAATTGTGTGGTTTTTTTTCATTAATGATTCTTTAGGTATTTTTTAGATAGTAAACCAGCCTGATTTCATATATGATAATGCAATATTCAAACCAAACAAAGCAAATGTGAATGCGTAAATTCCCCACATTGTAATGTTTACTGCCTTATCAGAAATTTTCTTATCTATGATTGTATGAATAAATTTTCCGCCATCTAAAATTGGTAATGGTAACATGTTGATGATTCCAATAAAAAATGATATCATCCATAACCATAGCAAAAACATTGAAACATTTGGATCATTCCATTCAATAAAATTCAAAACTGGTTTGTATGCAAATGAATTATCTCTCATTATCCCTATTAGTCCTCTTTGTGGATCTTCAGGTGATGGAATTATTTCAACAGGAAATTGTAAAATCTGTCCATTTCTAAGTACTGAAACATTTGCAATTTCACCTGGAATCAGCTCTGTCTTTTGAAAATCCAACGGACTCAATATTTGGATTCCATTAATTGAAGTAATAATGTCATTTGCAAGTAGTCCTGCTTTTTCTGCTCCAGAGTTTTCAATTATTGAAAGTATCAGTACACCGTCTGGTAAATCATAAAATGTACTTAGCAATGGTTCAGGTAAAACCATTGCAAAGAAAGGATTTGTTAAAAGTATTAATCCTAATGCAAATGCAAAAATTACATTTGAAGTAGCTCCTGCACCAATAACTCTTAATTTTGAAATCTTTTTTGCTTTGTTAAATTCTTCCTCATCTGGTTCTACAAATCCTGCAAACATTGCAATGAATATTGCAAATCCACCAGTTTTTATCTTAATTTTTTCTAGTGTTGCAACAATACCGTGAGCACCTTCATGAATAACTAAAACAATTGGAATTGATAGTAAAAAGTATAGAATTGATGATGAAGATGTCAAAGTTACACCAGGAATTAAAACAGTTAACTGTGAAAATTCCGTTGGTGCTACAAAGTAGTTAGAAATATTTGATAGTAAAAACCAAAATGCAAATCCCATCATAAGAAAACCTGCAACTACACTAACATTAGCAAAAATTTTGATTCCTCGTCTAGTTCGTCCTAACATTCTTGTTAACGCTAATTGTACTTGCTGATTTTTGTAAACTAGACTGTAAATTTTTAGCTCAAAGCCATGTTTTTCTAATTTTAATCCCTTGGCAACTATCAAAATTACTACCCACGCTATTAACACATAGATTATCGAATTTTGAGTAATGAAATCAAGGTCCAAACTAATTGTTAATTTTTTAAACTACGGTCATTTATAGGTATTATGAAGCCAGTCATGATTATCTCCACATATCCTAACAAAATTTCAATTACAAAAATTGCAAATCAATTAATTAAAAATAAAGTCATAGCATGTGTTAACATTACTAAAATTTCATCAATTTATTCTTGGAATGATAAAATTGAAAACACTACTGAATATCTTGCAATTTTCAAAACCACACAAAAAAATAAAAAAACTCTCAAAGAAAAAATCAGAGAGACTCATCCTTATCAAGTTCCTGAGATTGCTGAAATTGCTATTACATCAACAAACACGTCTTATCTCAAATGGTTAGTAGAATCAACATCTTAGGCCTCTATAGCATAACGCAGCAAAGAAACTATTCCTCCCAATCCAGTAACTCTTAGACCTATATCTGTAGAAGAGTCCACACTGTACGTTTTCACACCTTTACTTTCTGCATCATTAAGAAGTTCTATTACTTTTTTTTCATCATTTGTTTGGATTGCTTTATCTGAGAAAACAAGTAACTCAACAGCACCAAATTGGTTTGCCTTGAAGGTTTCCTCAAAACCCATGGTAAATTTCCTGCTTTTTTTGTTTGCCCTTAGCATTATCTCATCAATTATTGAAGATACTTTAGCCAGTTTACTCTCTGACATTATTTCTTTCATAGTTTGGGATTTCGTAAATGTATAAATTCCATCTTCCCCGCCTGAATCAATTCCCTCTGCAATCTGAATTTTATATTTTTGAGCATTTTGGGATTTTAAAATAAAATTGGAAAATCTTTTTTTTGTTTCTCCTGGACCAAATATTATAATAGTATCTGTTTCTTTAGATATAGAAAATAATGCTTGTTGAATCTGTTCAAAAAATTTTTCTATATTGAAATTTGTTTTGTATCTTTTTCCTCCAGAACCAGAATAGATATTTGGAATAAACTCCAAATGTGTTCCTTTTAGTCTTGCTATTCCGCAATCTCCAGTATCAATTGCAACTAATACAAAACCTACTTGCTTGTTATTTGATTCAATTAAATTTTTTTCAACTGGTGACCACTTTTTCTTTGTGATTGTTATGCCATCATTTACTTTAAGAATAAATGAATGATGTGATCCATGAGGTACAGATTCATTACTTGATTCTAATATGGTACCACTAATTCTTAATCTATCTAAAACATCATCAAGGGATATTTTTTCTACATTTAATGCAATTCTTACTCTGATTCTTTCACCCTTGTCTGGTCTTGCATAATCTTTTTCTAATTTAATTACTCTAGTTGTATCTCCAACTATCCTATCCCCTTCATTGATTACACGACGTAAATTCAAAAGATCATCAGAATCTTCTGGCATTACAGAAATTGAATTATCGTCAATTGTTTTTGTAATCATGATCTTATACTAATTAACAGAAACAAAAGAGTTTAGCTTGTAACTTCGCTAGTTTTTGTCTCTTCAGTTTTTTTCTTTAGATAATTTTCAACCCAATCTAATGTGAGCACTCCCGATTCAGCTAGATTTGTTAAAGAATTTGCAGAGGCTTCACCTACTACCTTTCCACTGTTTTTTCTTATTTGACGCCACTTGAGTGCAGTATTTCCGCTCTTCGAATTATAGATAATTCCAAGAATGTCTCTAGCGTTTACAAATGTAATGTCTCTTACTTTTTTTAGAGTAACTTTGTCTGCGGCTTCAACATAAATTGATCCTAAGATGTCTTCTCTTTCAGCAAATACTTCTGAATCTTCCAAATAACTTCTTGGAGCATAAGATCGGCATGTACTGCCAATTACAAATCTTCTAAAACTTTCCAATGATGCAGGAGTGTCAATTGTAACCATTTTGAATAAATCCACAGTTCGTCATTTATCAATCTTGTTGAAAGACTCAATAGGCATCTGCCTGAATTATGCCTTGCTGGCAGTGATGACCCTATCCCTTTGATTGATGATGAGGATCTTGAGTTCTGAGCCTGCTTAGAATTTTTATGATAGACATGATACTTTCATATCATGAAGTCTTTAACTGAATATCTAACATACAACGTAAAAGGACGTAGAGCATTTGTCAATATTACTCCCGATGTAAGAAAACTGGTTCTTAAAAGTAAAGTCCAAGAGGGACTTTGTCTAGTAAATGCAATGCATATCACTGCAAGTGTTTTCATCAATGATAATGAAAGTGGTTTGCATCATGATTATGAAAAATGGTTAGAATCACTTGCACCCCATGAACCAGTTGATCAATATGAGCACAATAATACTGGCGAAGACAATGCAGATGCTCATTTAAAACGACAAATAATGGGAAGAGAAGTTGTTGTTGCTATTACAAATGGTAAATTAGATTTTGGTCCATGGGAACAAATCTTTTATGGTGAATTTGACGGACAAAGACCAAAAAGAGTGCTAGTTAAAATTATTGGCGAGTAATTTATCCGAAATCTACATCGCGTTTCTGACTTTGTGATTCGTTCTTTCTTGCAGAAGCTCTAAACTCCTCATCATGATTCTGAGGCCCATGTCCACATTTTACACATGCCACTTTGAACCCATCATCATCTTTTTGCCAAGTCTCACAGCCACAAAAACATGCCATATGTCATATTGTTTTCAATACGATATATCCTTTGGGATCATTCGATTTATTTCTAAGATGTTTTACAACACTCGCCCATTGGAATCTCATGATCATGAGGGCATTTTCTTGGATGCTTTAACATGGTACAAAGCGCATCTGTAAATTGTTTATTCATATGATGTTCGATTCCACATACCATCTCTTCATCTATTGCAACTTTTAATGCACTGTCCATCAAAACTTCTAACAGTCTACTATTTCTCATCATACTCGAACCGATTCTTTCTCCATCTTGGGTTAGTGTTACACCTGCCTTGTTGTAATTTACAAGATTTTTTTCATTTAGTTTTTTTAGCATTTGTACAACACTTGGCTGTCTGACATTAAGCATCTTTGCAATTGTAGATATCTTGACATCTTCTCCTCTTTCTTTTATGTGCCAAATTGCCTTGAGATACATCTCAACATGTTCAGCTTCTGCTGTTCCTACAAAAAGAGTTTCATCGTTTTCATCATTTAATGTATCCATACTATACCACCTTTGAATCTTTTAATAAATATTCAAAATACTGTCTTGCAAATCCAGCTAATCCTGTATGATCTGCCCAAATTGCTACCAAATCTGGAGTATTCATTGCTCCCATCTCTGGACCCAATAAAATTACAACATATCTGTTATCTGAAATTATCCCTCCTCCGAAGAGTCCTTTTTTGATTTTTACAGTTGCAACTCTGCTTATTGCCTTAAGTGATTCTTTATCCATTTTATCTGAAGTTAATATCTTGATATCTACCCCTTTATCATGTAGCGCTCTTAGTTTTGGCAATGCCTGTCTGACTAATTCTTGCCCTGCTTCTGGCAATGCAATCATTACTTCATTTCTGCAAGATTCAACCATCTCCAAAATTTTTGAAGCAATATTTATTGCGCCAGATAATACCCATATGTCTGGTCTTTCACTGGTTCCGCTTTTTTCATACAAGGGCACAAGCTCGTTTAAAATAATATTTTGATTTTGTAAAAAATCATTTTGCATCTTTTGTTTTGTAGTCTCTAATCCTGTAGATGGAGATTTTGCAAAATATTTTGTTGGTCTTGAATCGTCTGAACCAATCCAACCCTTTTCTTCTAATGTTCCTAAAACCTCATAAATTTTTGAATATGGAACGCCTGATTTTTGGCTAAGATCAGAGGCTGTCAATTCCCCTGTTTCAAGTAATGATGCAAATGTTCTTGTTTCATAACTAGTAAGGCCAATTTTTTCTAGAGCCTTTCTTGTCTTGTCAGTTATGTTCATGCGATCTAATCGTTAAGTTTTGATATTTAAATCAGTCACGCCTGATTACTAAATTCCATACGGGGGCAAGTAGGCAATGCATTATATACCATTTTAGAAAAGTTGCCAATGTAAGCATGGCATTAATTCAGATTTCCAATCAATCAACTAAAAGTCTAGGCAAGAAATCTACTATTAGATTCACTCAAAGCATATGTCCTGACTGTAACATGATATTAGATGCAGAAGTCTTTGAGCGAGACGACAAGGTCTACATGTCAAAGATTTGCCCAACTCATGGTGAGTGTGAGGAATTATACTTTGGTTCTTATCAAATGTACAAGAAATTCAGTACATACTGGGTAGATGGTAAAGGTGCTCATGCTCCAAACGTAATGATTGACAAATGTTCATGTCCAAATAACTGTGGATTGTGCTCAAACCACCTGTCACACAGTGGATTGGCAAACATGATTGTAACTAACAGATGTGATTTGACATGCTGGTATTGCTTCTTTTATGTAAAGAAAGGCCTTGAAGGCGCTTACATGTATGAACCAGATCATACACAAGTAAGAGGAATGATGAAGACTCTAAAGGCTGAAAGACCAATTCCAGGTAATTCTATTCAGATTACTGGAGGTGAGCCAATGCTTAGAGAAGACATTGCTGATGTTATTAAAATAATGAAAGAAGAAGGCGTTGACCATGTCCAGATGAATACAAACGGTATCAGACATGCAATGGATCCAGAAGCAGCAAGAGAAGTCAGACTGGCTGGATGTAACAACTTGTATCTTTCATTTGATGGTGTTACTGCAAGAACAAATCCAAAGAATCACTGGGAGATTCCATATGCCCTTGATAGCTGCAGAAAAACAGGTACTACAGTAGTATTTGTTCCAACTGTAATTAAATCAATTAACGACCACGAACTAGGTGGAATTATTCGATATGCACAAAAGAACATGGATGTAGTTCACGCAGTTAACTTTCAACCTGTATCACTAACCGGTAGAATGGGTAAAGGAGAACGTGAAAAATATAGAATCACAGTTCCAGATTGCATTCAAAGAATCGAAGAGCAAACAAATGGTGAGGTAACTGTTGATGACTGGTTCCCAGTACCAAGTTGCATGCCACTAACTAATGTAATTGAAGCATTTTCTAGCAAACCAAAATACGAACTATCAATTCACTTTGCCTGTGGTGCAGGAACATACATCTTTGAAGATGCAGAAACAAAGAAATTTGTTCCACTAACCAAGTTTTGTGATATTCAAGGAATGCTTGAACTCTTTGAGGACAAAGCAGAAGAAATTCGTTCTGGTAAAAACAAATACTTTACAATGCTTGAAGTTGTAAGAAAACTAAAGGGCTTTGTTGATACAAAGAAACAGCCAGCCGGATTAGATTTGGCAAAAATGTTTGGTAATATCTTAATGAAGAGATCGTTTGAGTCAATTGGTTCATGGCATGTCAAAGGATTATTCTTAGGTATGATGCACTTCCAAGACAAATACAACGAAGACTTGGAAAGACTCCAAAGATGTGATATTCATTATCTTACACCAGACCTTAGAATTGTTCCATTCTGTGCATTTAATGTAATTCCGGAATGGTATAGAGACAGAATTCAAAAGAAATATTCCATTACCGTAGAGGAATGGGAGCAAAGAGAAGGCGTCAAACTAGAAGACGGTTTGTATCGTGGTCTAATGAGACGTGGAGCAGGTGATGAACTTGCTGCTGGCTGTGCAAAGAGTCAAATGTTCCATGACGCTGCTCAGGCAACAATGTAAATCTTAGACCTTAAATTATCTAAAACTAATTTTGTTTTGTGAAGATACTCTTTATTTCTCCAAGATATGAAGGTGGTGTTGGAGGCCATGCATTTAGGGTCGCAGAGAAACTGCGTGAAGTTGGATTTGATGTAAAATTAATGCATGTTCCACATGTACCGATAAAAAATTTGAAAAATCCAAGCTTTGCAGTTTTTGGAATGATTAAAGCAATACTTGACAGAGAAAAATATGATGTTGTACACGCATGGAATGTCCCTTCTGCATTTGTGATGAAGTTTGTAAAGGCAAAAAAGAAAGTTCTCTCAGTTCACGGGATTTATTCAGAACAGGTAAATGCATTGCACTCTGTTGCCACAAGTAGCATGGTTAGTAATGCAGAGTCTAAAGTTTTAAAATTTGCAGATGTTCTTACAACTGATTCAAAATCCGTTCAAAAAACATACAAAGAAAAACTGGGTCTTGATTTTGTGTATCTTCCAGCACCTCTAGATATTAAAAAATTCGATTCAATTTCAGATGTAAAAAAAATTGAGAACCAAATTGCCTATGTTGGGCGAGACAGCTTTGAGAAGGGAACCGATATTTTACGAAATATAGAGCCACAAACTAAAGGCAAAATAGTTTACTGTACAAACATGTCATGGATTGAGGCTATGAAAAATCTCAAGGCATCTTCTGTTCTTGTCGTTCCTTCAAGAATGGAGAGCTTGCCACAATCAATCAAGGAAGCATTTTTTTTAAAAATTCCAGTAATAGCTACAAGTGTTGGAGACATTCCAGAAGTGATTAAAAACAATGAGACAGGAATACTTGTCTCCCCAAACGATCCGCAGTCGTTACTTGATGCAATTAATTCATTATTGGAAGACAAGGAAAAGGCATCAAAAATGGCAGAAAAAGCATATGACTTTATAATTGAAAATTTTACTTGGGAGAAATTAATCTCCAAATACACTGATTTTTATAAAAATTTATCTTAGATAAAAAATTTTGATAATCCGTTTTTTAATTCCATAGAATATTTCCATTTTAATATCGATTCAGTCAAACTGATATCTGCCTGACTAGACTGTACATCGCCATCCAGTGCATTTTCATACTGTATCTCTAGTTTCAAACCTGATAACTCGATCATTATTTTTGCAAGCTGCTCAATTGATGTTGTAATACCTGTACCGATATTGAAAAATCCGTTATTTACATTACCTTGCATAGCAGCTATGTTTGCAAGTGCAACATCTTCAACAAAAATAAAATCTCTTAATTGTGTACCTGTGCCAAAAATTATTGGAGATTTTTTCTCTTTTAATCTGTTGAGGAATTTTGTAATTACACCGGCATATGAACCAGTTTGACCCTCTCCGTAGACATTAAAGTATCTAAGACCAATAATGGATACATTATCTTTGGAATATTTTTCAGCAAGAAACTCGCCGTCTAATTTTGTCTTTCCATACGGGTTGATTGGATTACGTTCACTATTTTCAACTATTGGGATTTTTTTTGGATTTCCATAAACACTTGAACTGCTTGCATAAACTACTTTCAAGTCAAACTCTTTTGCAATTCTAAATACATTTTCAGTTCCTTTTACATTGACATCAATGTATTCTTGTTGTTTTGTAAATGATTCTTGGACATCTGTAAGTGCAGCTTCATGAAATATACCGTCAGAATTTTTTAATATGTCTCTGAGCTGATCAAAATCTCGTATGTCGACTTTATGAAACTCTAAATCAAGTGATGAAATTCTCTCAATCTTTCCTCGGTACAGACTATCAATTACAATTGGAGTGTGATTTTGCTTGAGGAGTTGTCTTACTATGTTGTTTCCGATAAACCCTGCTCCTCCTGTTACTGCAAATTTCATGTCGTCGCTAAAATTTTCCAATCTTTAAATCTTCATCATTAATAAAACTAAAAAACAAGTAAATTATGTGAAGTTGTAAGTCAGAAATGAAAAATGTTCTAGAAATGAGTGAATCTGAGTTCAATAATAGCATCCAATCAGGATCACTCAAAATATGTGTAATTGGAATTGGGAGAATAGGTCTTCCAACTGCATTATCGTTTGCCAATTCTGGTCTATCTACTATCGGTCTTGATATCAACTCTGAACTAGTTGATATGGTCAATCAAGGAGAATTTCCTTTAAAGGACGAACCTGGATACCCTACAATCTTTGAAAAAGTTTTAAAAGAAAAAAAATTCACTGCAACTACTAAAATTCAAGATGCTGTTCCTCAGTCAGATGTAATAGTTTTATCATTGCCTACACCAATGGATAAACAAAACGTACCAAATTATGATGCCTTACGTTCAGTAGGAAGACAACTCCACGAATTTTTAACTCTAGGTTCTATAGTCATTGTTGAAAGTACCATTGAGCCAGGTTTTATTGAGAACGAATTAAAATCAATTATAGAAGGAAATGATCTCAAACTAACTGCTGGCAAAAATTTTGGTATAGGAGTATGTCCAGAAACTGCAAATCCAGGACAAATTCTTAATGACTTTGAGAGATTACCTAGATTAGTTGGAGCAATAGATCAAAGAACACATAATATAATAAAAAAAATCTACAAACATGTTTTTACTGTAGACTTGATTTCAATGCCTGACTGTAAAACAGCAAATGCAGTAAAGTTGACAACAAATGTTTTTCGTGATCTAAACATTGCATTTATCAATGAGCTGGCATTAATCTTTGAAAAATCTGGAATAGATATCATGACAGTTTTAGAAGCTGCAAAGACAAAATATAACTTTCAAGTTCATTATCCTGGAGCTGGAGTTGGCGGACCGTGTCTTCCTGTAAACTCTTATCAAATGATAAATTTTGCAAAAACCTTTGGCTTTGATAACTTTTCAATTGTTGAAACAGGAAGAAGAATCAATGAATCAATGCCAGATCATGTAGTTGAACTTTTGAAAGATGCTTTTAGCGAATCTTGTACAGACATAAAACAGTCAACAATATTGGTTTTAGGCGTAACATACAAACCTGATGTAAAAGATGTTCAATTAACTCCTGCTGAACTAATTATCTCAAAATTACACCAATTAGGTTCTAATGTAAAAATATATGATCCGTACTTTAAGAATTCAACTCTGTTTGGAATAAACTGCGAATCAAATCTTGTGGAATCTTTGAGGCAGTCAGATGCATTAATTGTGGTTACAGCTCATAAAGAATTCCATGATCTAGAGCCAGCATTCTTAAAATCAACTATGAAATCACCCGTGGTAATTGACTCTAGATGTATAATTAATCAATTTGATGCAAAAAATGCTGGATTGATTTATCGTGGAGTCGGGCGTGGAAAAATCTAGTTCAAAATTAGCTCCTAATTCAATCAAAAATATTCTTACTCTTAGATACAATCCAACAAAAAATTCACTAATTCCAAAAAAAACCTGGAAAGATTTTGTAGAAAAACCTATTTTAAATCCAGTTGACTTTGTTGAAGATTCTATAAAATCAAACATAAAACATTCTATAAAAAATCCCAGAACAAAGGTGGCAGTTGCATTAAGTAGCGGCGTTGATTCTACTTTGGTTTTGGCACTTTTGAAGAAAACATATCCTACAATTCCAATCAGTACAATATCTGTAAAATTTGCAGAAAGCATAGATGAATCAAAACATGCTGCAAAAATTGCACAAAAGTTTGATGCAGATCATCATATTTTATATATTGAAAACTATCTTGCGGAACTTCCTGCAGCCCTAAGTATTATCAAGCAACCCTTTTGGGATTTGCATTGGTATTATATTGTAAAAAAGGCAAAAACCCTGTCCGAGTATCTTGTATCTGGTGATGGCGGTGATGAGTTATTTGGAGGATATACTTTCAGATATGAAAAATTTCTTTCACTTACAAAAAAAAATTCTTCCCCAATTGCAAAGATAAAGGCATACATGCAATGTCATGAAAGAGATTGGGTACCTGATCAGCAAGACTTGTTTGGGCAAAGGGCAAATTTTTCATGGAAGGAAATATACAATTATCTTTTGCCACATTTTGACAATTCATTACACCCACTTTCACAGGTGTTTTTAGCTGATTTTAACGGTAAATTACTCTACAATTGGATTCCACTAAACACTGCATTTCATAGACATTTTAGAGTAAAACCTGTAACGCCAATTCTATCAAAGAATGTGATTTCTTTTGCTACTAATGTCCCAATCGATATGAAATATGATCAAAAAAGAAACACAGGCAAATTAATTTTGAGACAAATTTTACAAAAGTACTCACTTGAAAAAATGCTCATAAAGAAAAAACAAGGCTTTTCTGTAAATACTACTAATTTATGGAAATCACACGGATATGATCTGTGCAATTACTATCTATCTGATGCCAGAATAACACAAGACAAATGGATAAACAAAACCTGGATTCAAAAACATTTTCATAAAAATGATCTAGATATAAGATATGTAAATAAATTTTTAGGAATATTGGCATTGGAAATTTGGTATAGGTTGTTTATCACAAAAGAAATGAAATCAACTACAATCCTTTCTTAATTTTTCAATTATTTTTTATCAATATGTTCTTGAACTATTTTGAGAAATCCATTTGCCATTCTTTCCCAACTGAAATTATCTATGACAAATTTCCTTCCAGAATCTCCCATATTTGCTGCCAATACTTTATCATTTATCAACAAAGTCAATTTATTGATCCAATCTTCATGATCTCCTTTTTTGATTAAAAATCCTGTTTCCTTATCAATCATTAATTCAGGTATTCCACCAGCATTGGTAGCGACAACTGGTTTTTTCATGAGCTGAGCTTCCTGCAATGTCAAAGGAGACATGTCTATTCCACTTGCCAAGGCGTATACATCCAGTGCTGCAAGATACTGTCTTACTTTATCTGGATATTCCAAGGCGCTAAGCCATTTGAAATTATTATATTTACCAAGTACATCTGTAATCTTTTGTCTGTATGGACCATCGCCTGCCCAGTAAAATGTAACATCAGGCATTGCCTCAATTACTTTAGTTAATGTAAGAATTTCTTTTGTTTTCCCCCATATCCAAGCTCCTTGTAATAATCCTACACATGGATGCTTTAATTCCATTTCTTTAACTGGATACCATTTTGAAGAGTCTATTCCACCATACAATACTTGAATTGATTTTTTTGGATAGTGTTCTTTTACTATGGGTTCCAGATATTTGCAGATTGGCAAAATTACTGCTGCACCGTTGAAACATTTTTCTGCAATTCTCTGCTTCCACCATAACACTATACGTTTTATTGGTGATTTGTAGAGTGTTTCTTTTGCCCACTTCATCTCAGACCAATAATCTCCTCTTAACAAAATAAACAATGGAATCTTGGAAATAACTGCGGCAACTCCAAAATGTGCTTGCCTATCGATAAATATTGCATCAGGTTTGAACTCTGATACTAGTACATCGAACTTCTTACGTGTTTGAAACCATTTTCTAATATCTCTACTTGGAAAACCTGTGTAAACATCAAGATCATGAACCAGTTTGTATTCAACACCAAGCTTTGCTAATGCATCACCAAACTCCTTTAGATGGAAAAATTTTGGTTTTGCACCTGCAATGAGTAATCTCAACTTAATCTAACCTCATTATCCATGTTTTTTCTAAATTCATGACTGACAAATTTTGATATCTTGTACATTTATTGCATACAATTAATTTTTATTTAGCAAATTAAGGGTCAAATTTGATTGAAATCCATTCTTGTAAATTACCTTGCATGTCCTGAATGCGGTAAAGGTTTTACGCTAAAATCACAGATATCAAAGGGTACTGAAATAATAGAAGGCAGACTTGTATGTACCAAAGGTCATAAATTTAGCATTATTCGTGGGATTCCAAGATTTGTTGTTGATAAAACCGCTGGTTTTGTAAAAACTGAAGACGCATTCTCATCTAAATGGAAAAAATTCAACAAAACATATCATGAAAAAAAATGGCTCCTTCACCAACAAAACTGGTTTTTGGACAGATTTGGATGGAATAATCTGAAAAATTTTAATAAATTCCTAAAAACACGTACCTTAATTCTTGATGCTGGTACTGGCATTGGCAACAGTGCAAAGCTATTCTCTACAAACCCTGATGCCCAAGTTTTTGCAATAGATGCAAGTGCAAGTGTGGAATTTGCTTACAAAAGATATGGGGCAACTCCAAACATTCATTTTTTACAGGCAGATCTTCGTAAACTTCCATTTAAAAAACAGTTCTTTGATTTTATCTGCTCTGATCAAGTTCTTCATCACACAAAAGACACAGAGACTTCCTTCAAATACCTAACAAAGTTTCTGCAAAAAAGTGGACTTGTCTCAATTTATGTGTATAACAAAAAAGCACCAATGCGTGAATATGCAGATACATACATTCGTGAATTCACTACAAATATGAGTGAAAAAGAATGTATCGAGTTTTCAAAAGACATGACGTATCTTGGAAAATCCTTGTCACAACTAAAAAAGAAAATTACAATTCCACGTGACATTCCAGTTTTGAAAATTAAAAAAGGAACGTATGATGTTCAAAGATTTATCTACTGGTATTTTCTAAAATGTTTTTGGGCTGAGGATGGAAACTTTGAGCGAAGCGTTGGTGTTAACTTTGATTGGTATTTCCCAAAATTTGCCTACAGACACACGCCAGAAGAAGTACGTAAATGGTTCAAAGATGTTAAAGTAAAGATTACCCACTTTAAAGAAATTGAAAGTGGAATTAGTGTAAACGGAAAAAGTTCAAATTAATTTTTTTGTTATTTTTATTACTGTTTGAACAATACCGGTACCATTTTCTTGAGGCTTAATTACAAATTCATCTTCCTTTAGTTGTTTTAGAAGAGTTTCTTTTAATTGAATTAGTGATATATCATTATAATAACAACCATCATCATCTCTCCAACTCATTTTATGTTTTTTTAAGTCAGGGAAATATCCTCTATATGCATTAATGTAAGCATATTTTTTACATTGTGTGCAAATCTTTGAAATAAACTGTTCAATATCATATACATGATCCACTACTGCATGCGAATAGATTAAATCATATTTTTCAATACTCTCCATCTTTATCCAATCTCCACAAATAAACTGAAAATTAGATTGCTTTTTACAATAATCAATATTTTCTTGTGAAATATCTATTCCTGTATAATTTAGATCTTTAAACAAATGTTTGTATTTTATTGGGTAAATACCAGTTCCACAACCTATCTCCAAAACTGTAGAAATATCCCTTTTTTCTTTTAAATATCTAATAAAATCTTCATGTAGCAAATAATTTCTTTCATGTATCTGAGAATACCATTCATTATCAGCTTTTTTCCATTCTTTATTCCCATAATTTGACTTTCCAATAATTTTCTCTTTAATTCTCCTACGAACAGTTTTTGAAATTGCAGATATGTCCAACTCTTTCTCTAAATTCATTTTTTACTCTTAAATAAAACTTAATCTCTCTTAATCTTCTCTAAGGTTATTAAAAGAGTAAATAATGATGAAGAACTGATGATAAAAAATGAAATATCAAAAATTAGCAAAAAATATTATTTTTCAGATTTTACTGAAAAAATTATGAAAAACTTTTAAGTTTGGCTAAAATTAATTATTCCTTTATTTCATTCTAGAATCCAACTAAATTACCTTATGTTTTATGGAGACATGATGTTGATTTCTCAATTCATAGATCACTACGTCTTGCTGAAATAGAAAATAAAATAGGTGTAACCTCAACTCGGAAACCATCATACAATTAATTGTAAAAACTGTAAAAATACATTTACAGTTACTGAAAGAATACCTAGATTTGTTGTTGACAAATCTAAAGATTTTATTAAAACTGTTCATCTATTGGCATTTTTTAAAATGTTTTTGGGATCCTTCTGACAATTTGGAAAGAAGTGTAGGTGTTAATTTTGATTGGTACTATCCGAAATATGCTTACAGACACACTTCAGAAGAAGTTAAAAGATGGTACCAACAATCTAAAATAAAAATTACACATTTTCAAGAAATTGAAAGCGGTATAAGTGTTACAGGCAAAAAATAATTCTCTTACCTATGTTGAAATTTTAACTCATCTCTAGCTCTATGTTAGTCATATTTAGTAAAAATTTTTTATGAATTTCTTTATATTAGATGATTTCTTCATCAATAGAGAATGTTATGGTAGTTATAAATAAAAATTTGGGATTCAGAGGCTGGTTTTATTTTAGGCAAGGGTGGAGTACATATTTTGCATTTATTTTTGCAGCTATCAATACAATGGTAGTTACTTATTATCTTGCAATAGAAAACATTCCTGCATTAAAAGAAGTATTTCCAACTTTTTACATCTATTTTTTATTCATGTCTTTAATTGGCATCCCAATACTGATTGCAGCTGGATACATTCATTTTAAACGAACCCAAGCATTCAGAGCAGAAGCTGATATTTCTTGGGAATCAAATCCATTTCAACTAAGAATGTTTACCAATTCTGAAATTTTAGTTAAATTAAATCTTCAACTTATTGATAAATTCATCAAGTTTTCCCAAACTGGACAAATTAAGGAAGAGGAACTACGTGAAATAGAGAAAATAAAAGAAGAACTTGAGAAATTTGTTAATACAAGAAGTTTTCAAAATAAAACTGATCTGGATTTTTTTAAAAAGATTAGACGGACATAAATTTTTTACAGGTTTAATTTGTTTTTTCCATAAAATCGTTCTCTCTAAACCATATTCTAAATTTACTGTGTTTCCATAAATCCTTTTTCCCATAATCCTTTGTTTCAATTCTCTTTTTAGTATTCTTGATTGCAACTAATCCATTGAATCATTCGGGTTATTCAAACATTAATTGTTACATTACCAGATAAGATAGTTCTGCTACAAATTATTTAGATGTCTAATTTTTTCTTTATTTTACCTGGTACACCAACACATAACGAGAAATCTGGCACATCATTTATCAATACAGTACCGGCTCCAATCACACACCATTTACCTACATGAATTTTTTCTTTTGTCGTTGTACCAGAACCCAGAAATACCCCTTTTTCTATGATATTGGACCCGTTTATGTGGACACCAGGACTCAAGTCTACAAAATCATCAATTTTGGAATCATGAGCAATTGAACACAAATTATCAATCCTACAATGTTCACCTATTTGTACGTCAACCGTAATGATAGTTCCAGCTTGAATTATAGTTCCTTTTCCTACTATAACTGATTCAGACATGATAACTGATGGATGAATCAGGGTTGCAAATTTCACATTCCTTTTTTCAAGAAGCGCAACAATTTTTTTTCTTATTAATCCGTTACCTATAGCAATTACACACTGAACATCTTTCGCCGTTTTATTTTCGAACCACTCTATACCACCTAATACTTTTTTTTGATGAATTAATTTACCATGTAATTTAGTATTATCATCTATGAAACCCAAAATCTCATAAGTATTTGAAATCTTGTTGTGTTCTAGTAATGTCCATAATACCTCATTTCCAAATCCACCAGCTCCAATGATTACAATTTTATCAGCTTTTTTCATATTCATTTTTATACATTAATTTAAAAGATAAGTTATTGATAAACACCGCTGTAATTCCAGCCGCAGGATTTGGTACAAGATTATTGACACTAACAAAAGAATCACCTAAAGAAATGGTTCCATTGTTTTACAAATCTAATAGTGAAATTACTGTCACTCCTTTGATAGAGAGAATATTCTTGCAGCTTTTTGATGCTGGAATAAGAAATTTTTGTTTTATAGTTGGGAAGAAAAAAAGGGCAATAGAAGATCATTTTACTATTGATAATGAATATTCTAAATTGATTAAAAAAAATAATAAAAACTTTAAACAAGTATTAAAAAATTTCTCTAAAAAAATTGAACAATCAAACATAGTATGGATCAATCAAAATAATCCAAATGGTTTTGGTTCTGCTGTTTTACATGCAAAAGAATTTGTAGGCAACAAGCCATTTCTGGTACATGCAGGGGATGCTTTTGTACGTAGTAATGAAAAACACATCAAGCAGATAATTGACGCTCATAAAAAATACGAATCTATCGCAACTCTATATGTTCGAGAAATAAAAAATCCAAAATTATATGGTGTTGCAGAGGCAGCAAAGATAAACAAAGAATTATACTCAATTCAACGAGTTGAAGAGAAACCAAAACAACCCAAAAGCAATTTTGCCTTAATGCCAATCTACGCGTTTACGCCTATTATATTTGAAGCACTTTCAAAAACAAAACCAGGTTTAAGAAATGAATTACAACTAACTGATGCAATACAAAAACTGATTGATTGGAAATATCTTGTAAGAGCAATTAAATTTAAAAATGCCGATGATTGTATAGACATTGGAACACCAGAAAATTATTTTCGAGCACTTACAGTTTCTTTTAAAGATGCTAAATTGAGGAATTGAAATTTCATCTTTCAAAAAATTCGCGTATGGAGTCTGCAATTAATACTATTTCTTCTTTTTTTAAGTTAGGATACATTGGTAAACATAAAATTTGATCGCTTACTTTCTCTGTAGTTTTTAAAATCCCTTTTTTATATCCGAATCTCTTCTTGTAGAATGTTGTTAAGTGTATTGGTTCGTAAATCACTTTTGTCTGAATCTTTTTTCTATTCATAAAATCTCGAAGTTTATCTCTTGTTTTCTTGCCATTTTTTATTCTTATTGGATATAACATAAAATTACTTTTTCTATCTGCTGGGATTTTGGGAGTTTCGATGTGCTCTATTTTTGTTAATAATTCCGACAAATAATTTGCATTATTATTTCTTAATTCAATTAGTTTTTCTAATTTTGCTAGCTGAGAAAGACCTAAGGCAGCATTTATTGAAGACATTCTCCAATTGTATCCAAGCGAAACATAATCTGGAGAGGCTGATGATATGAAGTAGTTTTCTTTATCAATTCTACCGTGAGAACGAATACGAATCAGTTTTTCATAATCTCTCTTAGAATTTGTAAAAGCAACTCCACCTTCACCTGATGTTATAACTTTATTCCAAGCCATGCTAATGATGGAAAAGTCTCCAAACGAACCTCCATTTTTCCCTTTAAATTTAGAACCCAAGGCAGTTGCCGCATCTTCAATTAATACAAGATTATTCTTCGTTGCTATTTTTTGTAATTCGTTAATTTTACAAATATTTCCTGCATAATGAACAGGGATTATCGCTTTTGTTTTATTTGTTATTCTGGCTTCAACATCAAGTGGATCTAACCCAAAAGTCTCTTCTTCAATATCTGCAAAAATTGGAGTTGCACCTACATATTGTATTGAATTTGATGTTGCAATAAAAGTAAATGATGGTGTGATAATTTCATCACCTTTTTTGAATCCATTGATGATCATAATTGCATGCAAGGCAGAAGTTGCCGAATTAAACGAAACACAATATTTCATTCCAGTTTTGTCACAAAAATCCTGCTCTAATTTTGTAATCTCAGATGAAAGTCCCCAATACATTCCTCTTCTTAACACAGATAGCACATTACTCTCATCATTTTCATCATAATGCATTTTAAAAAGTGGGATTTTCCAATCAATCATTAAATTAAATTAATTTCATGAATAATTAAACAATTTGGAGAAATATGTTATATTGCGCCATAACCCTATAACTCATAATGGAAAGTAAAAAAGAAAGAATTAACGTTGCATTTGTTTATAAACCATGTCCTACGCTTACTAGCACTAACTATCATACTCTCTCATATAATTTTTTTATGAAAGCATTAAAGCGTAATACAAGAATTAAAGTAACCGACATTGCTACTAATGAAAATTATGATGCAAGTTCATTAAAAGACAAATTTGACATCATTTTGCTTTTTGAGAATAGTAATTTTGGTCCTGGATGTATGCCAGATGAAATCTCAAATATGGAAGATCTAGACATACCAGTGATTACAAGAGCTGGTGATCCGTGGAATGCAGATCAGAAAAATATAATGAAAATACACAAAAAAAATAAAATAGATGCCTATTTTGGATTCCATCACCCAGATCTATTCTATGAGTATTATCCCAAGGATTTTGCATATGGTGTTGTGCTATATGGACTAGAACCATTGTTATACAAGCATCTTCAACCATACAACAGCAGAATCAGAAACAGAATTCTAAATTCAGGTGCAGTGGCAAGCAAGAAAATATCCTCTAAACTTATTTATAAATTTAGAAAAAAAACTTTAGATCCTAGAATGCATTATAATCTTCGAGCTAAATGTAATGATTTATCATATGTTGACTATACATCAACTATTCAACATGCATATACTGGAGACAAATATCCATTACTTTTACAAAAATATACTGCCGCCATAGCTGCGATGACGACAAGTTATACTACAAAGTATTGGGAGATTCCTGCTGCAGGATGTCTAACTTTTATGGAAGTTACAGAAAAAAATCATGGCGAATATCTTGGTTTTGTTGATGGTGAAACTGCAATATTCATAAATGAAGACAATTACAAAGAAAAATTTGAACAATATCTAAAAGATACAGATAATCCAAAATGGGAAAAAATTGCTAATGCCGGAAAAGAATATGCATTAAACTATCTAAATAATGATGTAGCTTTGAATTCATTAGTGGATTTAATGGAAAAATTACTCTAAACAGGTTTGTTGAATTTGTGAATTCAATGCTTAATTCAATTTTTGTTATGTAGATACCAATCAATTGTTTGTCTAATACCGCTCTCAAAATCAATTGTTGGTAACCATCCAAGCTGAGTTCTGATCTTTGATGAATCCATACTATATCTATAATCATGCCCAGGTCGATCTTGTACATATTCATAAAGATCTTCCGGCTTGTTCATTATCTTCAAGATTTTTTTCACTACAGTTAATGCATCAATTTCATTTGCCGATGAAATATTATATGATTCTCCAGATTTACCATCCTCTAAAACTCTCATAATTGCTTTGCAATGATCATCTACAAAGATCCAATCTCTAATTCCTTTGCCTTGATTCTGTATCGGTATTTTTTTATTGTAATGAGCAAGCATAATTGTTTTTGGTATTAATTTTTCAAAAAATTGGTGAGGGCCATAATTATTTGTACATCTTGTAATAACAGCATCTATCCCATAGGTTACAACATACGAATTAACAAGTAGTTCTGCAGAAGCCTTGCTTGCAGAATATGGACTAGATGGATTAAATCTAAACATCTCACTAGCACTACCTACTTCTAGACTACCAAAAACCTCATCTGTTGAAATATGCACAAGTCGTTTTTGATACAGTTTTATTTTTTCCAAAATTGTAAAAACTCCATAGATATTAGAATCAATGAATGGTTTTGCGTTATCGATACTTCTGTCTACATGTGATTCAGCTGCAAAATTAATAACTGCATCACAATCTTTAATCAGAGTATCCATTAGTTTACTGTCTGTGATATTTCCTTTTACAAATTCATAATTTTTGCTATTTTGTATTTCTGTTAGATTTTTATGATTAGAACCAGTAAGCTCATCATCTACGTTCACAACTTGGTGATTGAAATTTTTCAAAACATGCAGTATAAAATTACTACCTATGAATCCTAGCCCACCGGTTACTAATAATTTCATGATTTCTCTTAATTTCTAATATTATATGAACTCTCATATCTATTATAGTTAATCTCAAAAATCTTTACTTTGTATTTTTTTAAATTATTTTCATTATTGATTTTTTCAAGAAATGAATAGTCAGATTCATTTTGATAAATCATATTAAAAATGCTATTTTGACTATCTTTCTCTATTACTAAATGTGTTAAATTATTCTGTTTTGCATACGTCATTAACTGTTCAATAGACTCGTAGTCAATGTTTGGAATTATCTTGATTTTATGTTCTAGACTAGTTCTTATGGATTTTCCTTCTTCCCTTTGAATCAAGAAATCCCTCTTAAACTCTTCTACATTATTTGGTAAATCCGAAGATTCTAACAAATTGCTATTAGGATAGAAGTCATTCAAAATTTTAGGAGATTTGTTTAATTCTTTGGTGATTTCCAATACTTCTAGTTCATATTCAGAATCATATTTTATTAAAATAAAGATTGTTGATAATATAATAATAACACACAATGGAATTACTAAATGAATTTTTGAAAATTTATCAAATTTCTTTACTAAAAATATAGTCCATATTGAAAGTAATGGATATAGAGGAAGTAAGTATCTGGTATCTTGTAGCGGTATTGCATAGGAATAAAAAATTGGAGTAGACAGGATTATTCCAGTTAAAAATAGAGAAAATTTATTGAAATCCAGTTTTTTAAAGGATAGAATAAATCCAACTGGTGCAAAAATAATAAAATTTGGTATTAATATCCATCCTAAATACTTTGGAAAGTTTTCAAGACCTTTTATCAAAAATGGAATACCTGAATTATTTTCAGTCATTTTAGGATCTTGTATATGATATGCAACAGTATTTTCTAACCTGTTAAAAAGTAAATCATTACCATGGATATTTTGTTGATAATTCATAAATGGATAAATTGTTACTAAAAATATTAACAAACAAAATCCATATTTAAATAATTCAGAATGATTTTTTCTATGTTTTATGAAATACAATATGGTTAGCGTAAAAAATAGGAATAATCCCTCTGGTCTAACTGACGATGCCATTCCAGCAGTAAAAAATGCAATATAAGAAAGAAAAATATTTTTTCTCAAAAATAGTGCTAAACTTGTTGCTATTAAAAATACAAACATGGGGTCTGTTGAACCTAAACTTGAATTACTTACTACTCTTGGATCAAAAACGAAAATTATTGCAGCAAGTATTCCATATTTTTTTGGAAAAAATAATTTAGATAAGTAAAATATTGGTATTGCAGTAATTGAAGAAAAAACTACACTTGTTAGTTTTTGTATTTCCATGAATGTGTATGTCTCATTGAAAGGAATGATACTAAATAGACCGGATAAGAAAAATGGCCACCCTGCTTTTGATGGTGAGTAATTTGGAATTTCATGGGTGAATTTTATGTCCATTGCAAACATATAGTAATCAAAACTATCAAGAACGACGGGAATCTTTATTGAAAAAAATAACAATCTGAGAACTATTCCAGAAATTATTATTAGCCCTAAAACAAAAAATGGATTTTTATAAAATTGCGAATTATTATCTAAAATTGTTTTACTCACTCTCCGTCTAATTTTTTCATATAATTAAACATTAAATTCCTATTTTGTGATTATCGCATATTTTTTTATGCAAATTAAAAATACTGCGTAAGAAGTTTGACCTAAAACATATGCTATAGCTATTCCTAAGACATCAAATTTTGTGCCTAAAATCATTATTGATAAAACAAGAACAAGAATTGATATGGCATATCCTATAATTATTGGCTTGCTGTTTTCTTGGCTCAAAAATGAAGAAATTAACATTGATGAAATAGTAGAAGGGATTACTGCTAAACTCAATATTGGAATCAATGTGACTGATTCTTGATATTGAGGAAATACATGTGGTATTACTAATGGTGCAACAAAAAATCCTAAAATTGCTAATATGAAAGACAATAAGATAGTATATAATTTAATTCTCTTTGTTGAATTACCGGCAGCTTCTTCTGGAATTACAAAATTTGAAACAATTCCAGGTACTATAGAAAGCAAAGAAAGTACTTGTAATCCTAAATAATAATTTCCCAAAAGTGAAAATCCGAACATGGGACCAATTAAAATTTTATCAATATTCCCGTTTAATGCTCTTCCCAAATCTCTTAAGTATATATTCATTACAAAAACTATTTTTTCTTTTAGTAATGTAAAATTAATTCCATTTTCTTTAATTGTTTTAAAAAAATATTTTAACATAACTAAAAATGATAATGCGACTCCTAGAATAACACCTGTTTGATTTAAAATAAAAAATAATCCAATCGCTAAAACAAACTGAAGAATTTTTTGGATTAAAAAAAGTTTTGAATACTCACTATATGTTCTTCTACCTAATAATTCTGCAATAGTTAAATTATAAATTACACTTCCAATAACAAATATACCAATCTCAAGATTTTGTAAAAATACATAAAGAATAACTGCTGAGATTATGCTTGTAATAAACGAAGTCACATAAATTGTACCTTGAATTTGAATCTTCTTTGCAGAGAAAATTACTATGGCTTGAGGACCACCAATTAAACAAACTGTGGCAACAATTCCTCCTATAGATAACAAATAACTTAATTCACCATATTTTTCGGTTTGTAACATCCCTGCAATAATAAACCATAAGCCTACTGAAATGACACTACCAGCTATATTTGCTATCCCGATTTTAGAAATATTTTCTAATTTAGAGCTCCATTTCATACTAATAATCAAAATAAAATATTAACTATAATCTATCTGTTTTTTCCCAAATGGTTACCTATTAATTAAATTGATTTATTCTTGAATTAATTGAAAATCCCTGAATCATTAGCGCATATAATTCAAAAATCCGCAAATAAATTTGGATATAAATTTGAACCATTCTATAACCCAAATTTAACAAACTTTGAATCTGATGTTTTATCCTCAGTAAAACCATATACTTTTACTCCCATTCATGCCATTTTGAGTTTAATAGATTCTGTAAAATATATTGTAAAAAATGATGTGAGTGGTTGTTTTATTGAATGTGGTGTCTACAAAGGTGGTTCCATAATGACTATGATAAAAACACTGAATGAACTCAAAATCAATGATCGTGAAATTTTTCTATTTGATACTTTTGAAGGTATGCCACCCCCAGGAAAATTTGATTATAGACCAAAAACTGGTACTGTTCCAAATCTTGAAAATGATGAAACAATAGTATCATTAGATGAAGTCAAAAATAATGTTCTTAGCTTGGAATATGATGAATCAAAAATCCATTTTATCAAAGGAAAAGTAGAAGACACTCTACCTAAAACAGAGCTTGGTTCTATTGCTTTATTGCGTCTTGATACTGATTGGTACGAATCTACAAAAATTGAGCTAGAATATCTCTATCCCAAACTTTCACAAAATGGAGTGATAATAATTGATGATTATGAATCGTATTTTGGAGCAAAAAAGGCCACTGATGAATATCTGAATGATAAATTATACTTACACCGGATTGTTCCATCTGGTGCAAGAATTGGAATTAAAACAAATTAAATGGTTTTGTCTGCATACTTTTTAATACAATTGATCACAAAATCTAATTCTTCTTTTGTAATTTGTGGATATAATGGCAATGAAATGATTCTTTCATATAATAACTTGGAATTTCTTAATTCATCATATGTTTTTCCAATTTTTTTAAATGCAGAAAATTTATGAACTGGTTTATAGTGTACTGATGTTCGAATTCCTTCTTTTAGTAACTTTCTAAATAATTCATCTCTAGAAATTCCGTACTCATTTGTAATCTGAACTATATACAAATGATAAGAATCTACATTTCCTTTTGATAATTTAGAAATTTTAACTCCTTTTATTTTATTTAGATTTAAATTATAATGAGTTACTGCCTTTTTTCTTAAATTATTCAATCTTTGAAGATTTTGTAATTGACTAATTCCTAATGCGGATCTTATTTCATCTAATCTATAATTATATCCTGGGATTTTAACATCATATTCCCATGGCTTACCTTTATGGTATCTCTCCTCAAGTGTTTTGGTAATACCATGATTTCTTAATATCCGAATTGAATCAGCAATTTTTTTAGAGTTTGTAATAATCATACCACCTTCAACGGTTGTTATGTTCTTCGTTGGATAAAAGCTGAAACAGCCAGCACTTCCAAAATTTCCAACATGTTTATCTCTATACTTACTACCTATAGCATGAGCACAATCTTCAATTATAGTAAGATTAAATTTTTTTGCTATTTTTCTAATCTCAAACATATTACATGGTTTACCTGCTAAATGAACAGGAATGATCGCTCTAGTTTTTTTTGTAATATTTTTTAAAATAGAATCTGATGAAATATTCATATCATCTTCTAAAACATCAGCAAATACTGGTGTAGCACCTAATAGCGATACTGCACTAGCTGTAGCAACAAATGTAAGATCAGGAATAATTACTTCATCATTGGGTTTTATACCAATTGATTTTAGTGCTAAATGTAATGCTGATGTACCATTCGATACACCTACTGCATATTTTGAACCAGTCATTAACGCAAATCTTTTTTCAAATTCTCTAAGCACTGGTCCATCGGTAAGCAATGGAGATTTTAATGCCTTTTGAATTTCTTTTACATCCCTATCTGAAATATATGGTAAAAAAAATGGTACTTTGATTTTATTATTTTCAAAAGAATCTTTACTTTTTTTCATCAGGGAATCCACATCACTTCTGATTTTTTAACTGTATGGTTTTTTCATAAATAGAAAGAATTTCGTTTGTCATACTTTCTAGATTTGCTTCTTTTATAATCATATTATAACCTGCTTCTCCTAATCTTTTACATTCATTTGGGTTTTCTAATAACTCTATGATTGATTTTGCTAACGCCTTTGGATCTGAAGCAGGAACTAAAATACAATTTTCATTATGTGTGATTGTAAATGGTATTCCGTGTGCAGTAGTACTTATTGTTGTTTTTCTGCATGCAAAACCTTCTAGTGGGGTTAAAGGAGATAACTCCCATTTTGACGGTAGTACAAGAAACTTACATTGATGATATGCAGAGATTACATCTTCTCTTGGTGGTTTTTTTATAACCATGATCTTTTTCTCTAAATCCAATCTTTTGATCATTTTCTCCATTTCGGATTCAAATCCAAAATCCACCCCCATTATAACAAACCTAATTTCATTTAAAATTGGTTCATTTTTAATTAAGCTAATTGCTTCTAGTAATGTATCAATCCCTTTTACCTTATGAAATCTTCCTAAAAATAAAATGAATTCTTTATCAATATAATATTTTTTAGAAAAATCAATTTTTGATTCTTGAAGATCATCAAAATCAATTCCATTTTTTACAATTAAGATTTTTGATGTGTCACAAAATCCTAAAAATATATTCTTTTCATATTCATTTGGAACAATTATGGTATCTGCTTGTTTTATAATATAATTTATTAATGGTCTTTGCAAATTGATAAGAATTTTTTTTTGAATTGAAGAATTTTTCAAATCTGGATGTGTTGTTAATCCACCCTGATCAGAAATTACTAAAGGGATTCTTTTCTTTTTAGCAACTAATGCTGCAATTAAAGCTTGGAAGCTTCTAATTCCTATAATGTGAATTATATCAAATTCATCTTCCATCATTTGTTTATACATTCTAGGATTGACAAAAAATAGAAATTTTGAAAAAACTACATGAGTGCGTTTTATCCAAAAATTTCCAATTTTTTCTTTTCCAGGTAATTTTTTGTTAAATGTAGATGTGTTATTAGCAAAATCAAGATCAGTTGTGTATATTGTAACGTGGTTACCTATATTGGAAAGTTTTTTTGCAATATGTATTGATAAAAACATGATCCCTCCAAACTGAGTTGCAGGTAGAGAAGCAGGACATGCAATTGCGATTTTCATTATGTTCTTCCTATTTTTTACCTATAGTTAAAGTAATTACTTTAAAATTTAAAATGGCTAATTATTTTTTGATGCATATAATATTCCCATATCTGGAGTGGTTGAATCCACTTTGATTTTAAAATTCTGTGATGCCAAAATCAATTTTATCTCCTCTAATTTTTCAGGAAATTTATTAAACATATGATATTCCATAACAATTTTATTGATTTTTTTGAAATATTCTAAAGGAAGATTCTTAAGAATTTCATATTCTGCTCCCTCGCAGTCCATTTTTAATAGATTACAGAATTGAATTTGATTTTCATCAAAAATATTTTTTAATGATGTGGATTCTACTAATACACTATTTTGTGATTTTGTGTATATACTATGACCTGCATCATCATCATTTAAGAAAATTTGAATTTTTTTCTTTGAATCTAATACTGCACAATTATATGCATTTACTTGTTTTAAACTGTTAATTTTGATATTTTCAATCAATAATTCAAAATTTGTTTTGACTGGTTCATATGCATAGATTTTACCCTCCTTACAAAACTGTGATACATATAGTGTAAAAAGTCCTATATGAGCTCCAATGTCTATAACAACATCATTAGAATTTATTTTCAAATATTTCTTATCATATTCTTCAACTACCCAGACATTGATTAATGCCATTAAATCTGTTGAATGATTTCTAATCTTAATTTTAAAATCATTATGTGTTTTAAAAATTGTGAACTTATAAAAATTTAAATTAAAATATACAGGAATGATATTTATCCAGTTTTTGAATATTTTTCTTGATTTATTTAAAATAAAGATCTTCTCTTTAATTGTGAGCAATTACAAATTGAATTAATTAGATATTAATAAATTAGAAGAATTTATTCTAAGATTATAAAGTGAATTCAATGAAAATTTTGATTACAGGTGGAGCTGGATTTGTGGGAAGTCATCTAGTTGAGCATCTATTATCCAAAAACCATGAAATTACAGTAATTACCAGAAGCCATACACATAATTTACATAAAATTCGTAGAGACATAACAATTGAGAAAATAAATGTAACAAATTTCTTGAAGCTGGAACATTCCATAATTAAAAATAAACCTGAATTAATCATACATTTAGCTGGAAATACATCTCATTCTAAATCATTTGAAAATCCTTTTGATGATCTTTCTTCTAATGTAAGATCTACTCTTAATATTTTAGAAATAATACGACATTCACTTCATGATTGTAAATTTATTTTAGGTAGTACTTTTGTTGTAATTGGAAAGCCATCACATATCCCTGTGGATGAAAAAACCCCTTGTAATCCAACTACATTGTATGGTGTTAATAGATTATCCAGCGAATATTACACTACTATTTATCATAACCTTTACAATATTGATTCGAAAATTTTTAGAATTACAAACTCATTTGGGCCACGTGAACAAATTATTCCAAATAAAAATGCCATAAATTATTTAATTTACAAAGCATACAAAGGAGAAGATATTACTATATACAATAAAGGTAAATTTTTTCGAGATCTTGTATACATATCAGATGTGATTAATGGAATAGAAAAAATTATTCAAAAAGGAAAGTCAGGTGAATTATACTGGATTTCTTCTGGTAAGAAGACATGGTTTTATCAGCTAGGACAGTGGTTAGAAGAATTAACACATTCAAAAATTTCTTATGTTCCTGCTCCTACTTACACAAAAAAAGTTGATGTTGGAAACTTTGTTGTTAATAATTCTAAACTACGCTCTTTAGGATGGAAACCATCAATTTCTGTAAAAGAAGGTATTCAAAACACTCTAGATTATTTCAAAGACATAAAATTATAGTGATTTTTGGTATTTTTCAAATGAAGTAAATTCAAAGTTTTGAAGAATTTCATTCATTCTGTCAAATGTTTTCCTAATATTATGAAATGTTATAAAATG
Source organism: Nitrosarchaeum sp. (assembly GCF_025699065.1). Lineage (NCBI taxonomy): Archaea > Thermoproteati > Nitrososphaerota > Nitrososphaeria > Nitrosopumilales > Nitrosopumilaceae > Nitrosarchaeum > Nitrosarchaeum sp. The sequence goes on from NZ_JAILWF010000002.1 coordinate 77,298, forward strand.
ATCTTTTTTTGGCAAGGATATATCTGGCATTAATTCTGGAGTTAGCTCCCATGAATGTACATAATACGTTGCAGGAACATTGTTGCTTTCATATCTTTTAATCGTATCTTTAGAAACTTTCATTGGTAATGTTCTTAAATAAAATCCCCCACACGAAGGGATTTTTTTTCCTAAGATATTAGTTACAGCTAGTGGATATTCTATAATCTTTGCACTTGGATTATTCTTTTCAATAATCTCACTAGATATTCTATATGGTTCTTTTTGTGCATTAGTAATTCCATACATAGAAGTTTTTGCAGGCACAATACTACTATCATATTCATAATCGTTTTTCTCTAGGACATTAATTGCCCATGATGTCGAATAATTTAGTGAAAAGCTAGGAGCTCGAAATCCTTTGGATCTTTTTCCGGTAAGTTTTGCAAATTTTTCAATTTCAATATTAAATTTTTCTTCATTACTTTCTGTTAAACTATCATGATACATTGAATGAAATGCAATTTCATGATCATTTTTTAAAATTTTATCTAATATCTCTGGTCTAAATTCAATTAATTCACCAACCACAAAAAAAGTTGCAATAGTGTCAGTTTTTCTTAATAACTCTAGAATTTTATCAATTCCATCAATTATTCTTGGAATTTTTTTTTCATTTGTAAGATGTTTTTTTATTAAATGAGGATGAAACCAGTCTTCAAAATCAATGCCGATAATGTTCATTTCTTCTCGATATGGTTAGTTTGATATATTATTCAATCTTTTTTACTATTCTTGCAGGATTACCCATCACTACACATGAATCAGGAACGTCTTCAAAAACAGCACAGTTTATTGATACAATAGAATTTTTCCCTATTGTAATACCTGCAGTAATTACTGAACCAGGATTAATTACTGCACCGTCCTTGATGACGACTTTTCCAATTTTTCTTGGATATTTTTCTTGTTTTAAAAATAAATTGGCTGTAGGATTAACATGAGCAAAAATCATTACATTTGAACCTATGGTAACATTATTTCCGATCTCAACCAAACTAGGATATACTAGATCAATTAGGACATATGGAGAAATATGACAATTTTCACCTATCTTAACTCCTCGTGATCTTTGCATACTTATTACAAAATTTGATCTCGGTGAGGAATATGCTAATTTATGGTAAATCCACGATTTCAACATTTTTAATTTGAAATTTAGTTTACCTGAATTTCCAGATAATCCATAATATTTTAGTAATTCTTCTTCATTTTTTTTGAAAATATTGTGATCATTCAATATGTACCTATCAAATCCAATTAATCTTTAAAGCTTATGCAAAAATATTCAAGAAATATCTAAATTAGTATGAAACATTTATTGTGTTATCCTCTTGAATCATATAATGGAAAAAGCATTATCTGAATATATGCTGATAGCAGAAAAACTGGAACCTAAAGATCATTCTAAAAATATTAAACTTGCTTTTCTGTCGAGTTTCACAATTAATGGTTTAGCTGAAGTAGTAAAAACCAAGTGTCATTACAAAAAAGTATTTTGTAATACATACGTTGGATCGTATAATCAATATAATCAAGAGATATTAAATAATAAAAGTAATTTGTATAAGTTTAATCCAGAATTAACATTTCTTATTTTAGATGTACGTTCTATTTTTGATGAATTATATTATTTTCCTCATCGTTTTTCTCTTGAACAAAAAAATAATTTTATTTCAAATAAAGTTAATGAACTTATAAATTTAGTCACATATTTTAAAACCAATTCAAATTCAAAATTAATTTTATCAAATCTTCCACTAATGTCTCAAAATTCTCATATTATATCAGAATCAAAAACTGAGTTTAATAACAATCAAATGATATTACAATTTAATAAATTACTAGAAGATAAAATACGTAATCTAGAATCTGTTTTTATTTTTAATATGAATGACTTTGTAATTAAATATGGTGAAGAGAATGTCTTTAATTATCAAAACTATTTTTTTGGCGATATAAAAATTGCATTAAATTTTATTCCACATCTTGGAAATATGTTGATGTCATTTATTATAGCATTTTTAGGGATTTCAAAAAAGTGTATCGTTTTAGATCTAGATGATACTTTATGGGGAGGAATAGTTGGAGAAGATGGATTTGATGGAATTAGTTTAGGACCTCAACCACCTGGAAATTCTTTTGTGGAATTTCAAAAATACCTAAAGGCTATGAGTGAAAGAGGAATAATTCTTTCCATAAACAGTAGAAATAATGTACACGATGCTCTAAATGTTATCAGAAATCATCCGTATATGATTCTAAAAGAAGAAGATTTTTCATGTATTGTAATCAATTGGGGTGATAAAGTTGAAAACTTGCGTGAAATTTCTAAAAAACTGAATATTGGGCTTGACAGTATGGTATTTTTTGATGATGATCCAGTTAATAGAGAATATGTTAGAAATCGACTTCCAGATGTACAAGTCCCAGAAATGCCGTCAGATCCATCTGACTATTGTAGAGTATTGTTAGACATGAATGAGTTTAGTTCCTACGAAATAACTGAAGAAGATCTTAAGCGTAAAGAAATGTATTCACAACAACAAAAAAGAATTGAACTACAACAAAATAGTTCGAATCTTGATGATTTTCTTAATACCTTAAATCTACATGTAATTCTAAAGAATGCAGACAGTTATTCAATTCCAAGAATCTCACAACTAACATTAAAAACTAATCAATTCAATTTAACTACTAAAAGATATCAAAAATCGGAAATTGACGCATTCAGTAAATCTCAAAATATGCTAGTGGGATCTGCTCAAGTATTAGATAAATTTGGTGATAGTGGAATTACTGGCGTGTATATAATAAAAAAGACTAACTCAAAGGAATGGGAGATTGATTCATTTCTTCTTAGTTGTAGAGTAATGGGCAGAGAAATTGAAAAAGTTATGATGGAACATATAATAAATTTAGCACGAAAAAATAATGTGGAAATTCTAAAAGCAAAATTCATTCCAACAGAAAAAAATGAACCAATTAAATCTTTTCTACCAGCATGTGGTTTTATAAAATCTGGTGATTCTTGGGTTTATGATATTAAGCAACCATTTACTTCTCCTACTTTTGTTAAAAAGGAGATAAAATAATGTCCGAAAAGCTTTATTCGTTAATTTCAAAAATTCTAGGAATTCCTATACAACAAATTAATGATGATTCTGGTCCTGGAAATCTTTCTTCATGGACTTCATTCAAAAGCTATGTTTTACTTTATGAACTAGAAAGCACATTTGATGTAAAATTCAGTATTGATGAGATAATGGATGTGAAAAATGTATCTGATATAAAACGACATTTGAAAAATCACGGAAAATCATTTGACTAATTCACAATCTTTCAAATTTAATGAAATCCAGGTAGGACAAGAAGCATCTTTTCAATTAAAAATAACTAATGATATGATTAACAAATTTGCAGAAATTTCAGGAGATTATAATCCACTACATGTAGATGAACAATTTGCAAAAAATTCAAGATTTGGAAATAAAATATGTCATGGAATGTTACTCGGTTCTTTTATCTCACAATTAGTTGGGATGCATATGCCAGGAACAAACTGCTTATACCTCTCACAGAATTTAGAATTTGAAAATCCATGTTATGTTAATGATAAAATTACGATTAAAGGCATAGTTGTTGGAAAAAGTAATAGTACCAAAATCCTAGAGATTTCAACTACTATCATAAATCAAGATAAAATAGTCCTTGTAAGTGGAATTGCAAGAGTTATGGTTTTGGAATGACTTATGATAGATAAAATTGGAATTGGAATCGATTTAGTAAAGGTTAGTATGTTTAACAGTTTACCATATGATTCTAATAAAAACTTCTATACAAAAATTTTTACAAATTCCGAAATCAAATATTGTCTAAAATTCTCAAATCCATATCAACATTTTTCAGGAAAGTTTGCAATAAAAGAAGCTGTACAAAAATCTATTTTAGACAAAATACCAATACTTCATATAATTACTGATCATAAAAATTCAATTCCAACAGTCAAAATTAAAAATAATCAAAAATATTCATTTAAGATCTCATTGTCTCATGAAGATGAATATGCTGTGGCTGTTGTTATTTCTGAAAAAATCTAAGTTCTAAATTTTTGTTTTTGTTGCTTGCTTAAAAATTCCAGAATTTTTAAAAAAATTTTTCCTTCAATCCCATCAGAGACATTTTTTGGAACCTCAATCTTATCAGGAAAAGAATTAATCAATTCTATGTCTGATACAATTTTATTTTTCTCGATCTCGATTTGTTTTCCTTTAATAAAGTCTTTATTATCTCGTAAACTCTTTTCAGCATTAATTTTGACACGTAAATATCCTTTCACTAAATAAAATACCCAGACAAGAATTTCTGTCAATACAAGATTTATTTTCATTTTTTTTAATGTATCATTTGAAAAATGTGTTAAGAGACAATACTTACGATTTCTTTCTAACCAATAAAATTTAGCTTTACTCCATTTCAATGAATAACTTTCAGCATGAAAAATCACTGCTTTAGGTACAAAAAATGACTTAATTCCTTTTTGTGCTGCTCGCCAGCCAATATCTAGATCATCATGATATAAAAATAGAAATTCGTCAAAATAATTTAATTCCTCAAAAATGGTTTTGGAAGAAAACAGACAAGTCCCTGATGCATAACCTACTTGAGAAATTTCTGTATATTGTTCTAAATCCATTTTACCTTTATCTCTTGCAAATCCAAACCCAAAAATATGAATCATGTTTCCTGTACTTTGAATAATTTTTTTATCCTCTATCGATAAAATTTTTGGTTGGTATAATCCTCTACCTTTATTTTCATATGCATTAAGTAATTCGTAAACAAATCTTTTTTCAACTATTGTATCTGGATTTAAAATGATCACAAATTCTCCATTTGCAGCTTTTATTCCCACATTATTTCCACCACAATATCCAAGATTCTTTTTATTTTCAATCAAAATAATATCAGGAAATTTTTTCTTGCATTCAATATGGCTGTTATCCGTTGATAAATTATCAACTATTATTACTTCTATATTCTTGTATGCTTGTTGAAAAATTGAATTAATGCAATCATCCAATAGTTTTCCTGCATTATAATTTAAAATAATTATGCTAATTAGTGGTTCTTTCATTAACATCTCTTCAATATGGGTTTAGACTATTAAAGAAAAATTCTTGTTCCTTCTCCGAGTAAGAATGTCTTTGCTTCATCATTATGAACACTTAGCTCTGAATTTGATGCTATTATGCTGTTTCTTATTTTTATATCAACTTGAATTTTACAATCATTCATAATTATTGAATTTTCAATTTTTGCTTTAGCAATCAAACAATTATCTCCTATACTTGTGTTAGGACCAATCACTGATCCACTTTTAATTATTGATTTTTTTCCAATCAATACTGGACCTATTAATTTAACATTATTCTCAATGATTGCTCCAACTTCAATAATAATTGGATCATTAATTATCTGATCCACATTAACATCTTTTTCAATATGTGTATGCATTTTTTCTAAAATCTCTTTATTTGCATTAATAATATCTTCTGGAGTTCCAGTATCCTTCCAATAGTCAGTAATCATATGATAATCAATTCTATTACCTCTTTCAAGTAGCATATGTAGTGCATCTGTAATCTCTAACTCATTCCTCCATGAAGGTTTTAAATTTTCAATCATATCAAAAATTTTCTTATTAAGAAAATAAATTCCAGTCACTGCAAGATCTGAAGGAGGATTTTTTGGTTTTTCAATAATTTTCACAATTTTATTATTTTTTATTTCAGCAATACCAAATCTTGATGGATTATCTACTTTACAAAGTAATAGTGTTGCATCACTTGTAGAAGTTTCAAATTCTCTTGCAAACTCTTGAATTGATTTTTGAATTATATTATCACCTAAAAATACTAAAAATTTTTCTTCACCAACAAAATTTCTTGCTAGCATTATTGCATGAGCAATACCTCTAGGAGAATCTTGTTCTATATACTCAATTTTGACTCCAAAATTATTTCCATCTCCGTAGTATTCTTTTACTTTGTTAGCACCAATTCCTCCGATTATTATCACAATTTCTTTTATTCCAGCATCTTTCATACTTTCAATGCAGTACTGAGACATAGGTTTGTTTGCTATGGGTAAAAGCTGTTTTGGTCCAGTGTGGGTTAACGGTCTTAAGCGTGTTCCATGACCACCATGCAATAATATTCCTTTCATAACAATACCTATTTCTATTTCTTAATAAATTAATTATTGATTTCTCTAAACATTATATCTAAGATATCAGGATGTTTTACATGCGTCCAAATTTGTTAATAATTCTAGTTGATTCATTACGCGCCGATAAATTTTATGGTAAAGAAAAATCATCTGATACTCCAAATATTGACTCATTTATATCAAAAGGAGTTTATTTTAATAAAAATTTTAGTTCATCAGATGGAACTGTTTTATCTTGGTCAAGCATATTTACTTCTTTACATTCATTTAAAACAGGAGTCACTGGAAAAAATTTCAATAAAATTAATAGCAATATAAAAACGCATTTTCAATTATTACAGGAATCTGGTTATCATGCTTATTCATGTGTTCCAAAAATTGCTTATGTAGTTGGTCTATTAGATAATTTTTCAAATGATGATAAAACATATCCGAATTTCCTAAATCTAGACGAAGGTCTTGCTGAAAAAATTATTACAAAATTAAAATCAGGTCAGATGCTAGAGCCTTGGATCTTTTTTATTCATATTAATGATATTCATTTTCCAATTAAACCCCCACAAAAATTTGATAAGGAAAAATTTGGTGTTACCAAATATGAAAGAATGATTTCCTCAATTGATTACTCACTTGGTAAAATTTTGGAACATGTTAATCTAGAAACAACTACAGTTGTTCTGTCTGCAGATCATGGAGCCTATATTCCAAGTATAAAAAATTCTGATATTAAAATTAATTTTGAACCTAATGGTCAATTACAACGCACTATTACAAAATTTGCTAATAAAATACCCTCTTCTTTAGAGCCAATAAAAAGAAAATCATTTTTTATTTTGGAAAATATTAGAAAAAAATCTAAAGAACAAAAACTCAAAAATCTGGATTTATCAGAAAAAGAAAAACGAGCGTTATTATCACAACGTGGAGATTCGGATCATTTCCTCTTTGACGAAAAAATACACGTGCCACTACTTTTTATGGGATATGGAGTTAAAAATCCAAAAATTGTAGATCAGCTTTCAAGGAGTATTGATATTTTTCCTACTTTGTTGGAAATAATCGGTATAACTTATCCTAATGTGTCATTTGATGGTCAGAGCTTATACCCACTTTTTGAAAATAAATTATTAAAAGAATTACCAGTGATAATACAAAGTAGTCCTCAAGTAGAAATTAAATCAAATGATGTAATTGGAGTTAGAACAAAAGATTTCAAATATTTCAGAGATATAGATAATGCCGGAAAAAGAGTATTTCTTTTCGATTTATCAAGTGATCCTGACGAAGAAAATAACATTGCTTCTTTAAATCCTGAAAAAGTTTTTGAGCTTGAGAAAATTTTACAAAAAGAATCTTTGAATTCCATTCATAAAAATGAAATGGAGATTGATGAAGATGAAATCAAAAATATAGAAAAGGAACTCAAAAAACTAGGTTATGTTTAATCTCTATTAATCCATTTTAACAATTCTCTTTTTAATTCTGATTCAATTTTTATTCCTGTTCCATACAAATTTTTTGTTTCATTGGGATCATTTTCTAAATTATATAATTCCCATTTATCAGGTGTTTTGAGATACATAAGCTTGTATGATGGGGATTTTATACAAAAAACATTTGGTTCCATTGGAGATGGATATGGCCCATGTAGAGCACCAGTCTCAGAAAATGTATATTTTTTTTCACTAATTCCTTTACTATCGTCTTTTAAGAAGTTTACAAAACTATCTCCTGGTAGATTTCCATATTCTATCTCACAATAATCTAGTATTGTTGGTAAGATATCGATTGATTCTCTCAATTTGCTAGTCTTTCTACCACTCTTAATCTCTGGTCCTATGAAAATATAAAATGATCTTATGGTTTCTTCAAATGTAAACGAACCATAATTTCTTTCACCAAATCTCTCTCCTATGCCAGTACCATGATCACTGAAAAATACAATTAAAGTATTTTTTTCTATTTTTTGTTGATTTATTTTTTCAATAATTTTTGTAGCATATTTTCCTGCCTCAGAAAATACTAAATCATAATTTTTTAAATTTTCTTGTTTATTTTTATAAAATCTCTCATCATTCCATTCATACTTTTTTAAAATTTCTGAAACAGTAATTGTATGGATTCTGGTAAAATGAAGAAATAAAAATATTGGCTTATCTTTTGCCTGTTTTATACAATCTTCAATAAACTCTGGATGTCTATTAAACAAATTATCCTTGTATTCGTCATGTGATTGATGAATGTCAAATCCCCGATTTGCTATTATTTTATCTGATAAAAGATCACATGCTGTGAAATACCCATTCTCTTTAAAGTATTCTGACATAATTTTAATTGAGTTTTTCAATCTGAACATCTTGTAATATGCGTTTATTCCGTTTTCTTTTCCATAATTACCTGAGAATAATGCATTGACTGAGCCTATGGTGTATGGAATTGCAGTTGTTACATTATCTAATAAAGTTCCGTTTTTAAGGACGCTGGTGAATTCTGAATTATTTATTCTGTCCCATCTTGCTCCATCAATTAAGACTATAATTACATTATATTTCATTTCTCAGCTCTAAAAAATCTTGAAATATTTCCATTTTTATACATTTTATTATATAATTTATAATCATTAATAGAATCTAATTCTAACCACCCATTTTTTATTGATACTGCTTTAATTTTTTCTCCTGAATTAATTAAATACATTAGGAAATCTGTCATAAACGATTTTTCAAATGTTGTATTGGGATTCATTATGTTTTCACCGTTTAAACTTGCTTTTTTTAAAGCATCATATTTTTTTCTGATTTTATTAATGCTTTTTCCTTGAAATTTCATTAGACCAATATATTGCCCATTTATTTCCTCTATGTTTTTCACTTTCTTTCCAATATCTGTAATGTACCCGTTTTTGTTAATTTTTAGGCTCTCTGCATCAGAAAGTGGCTCAACAAATCGTAGATTCCAATACTTTTTCCAATTTTTATCAATTACAACTGAAAAATCTTCTTTAACTGATAATAACTTTTTTAGAATTCTCTCTTCAAAAATTATATCTCCATATGATACTATAATGGAACTTGAATTTTTGAAAAATGGTTCAGCACAAAATAATGAATACATCATGTTTGTTTTATGAAATTTTTTATTTTTTAAATATATGATATTTGGAAATCTAATACTATCACCTAAATATCCTGTAACTACAATGATGTTATTTATACCACAATTTTTGAAACACTCTATCTGATATTCTAATATTGATTTTCCAAATAATTTTACTAAACATTTTGGTTTGTGTACAGTTAAAGGCCTTAACCTTCTTCCTTCTCCTGCAGCTAAAATTATTGCTATTGGCTTATTTGTCATTCCCTTTTAAAAAATCTAATAAGTGTATTTGAAAGTCATTCATATCTCTTTCAGGATGCCACATGACACCAATGATTGGTAGTTTTGTATGTCTTATCCCTTCAACTGATTCATCATCTTGGCATTTTGCAAATATCTTTAAGTCTTTTCCTAAATCATTTTCTTCAATTAGATTTCTATGAAAAGAATTTACTTCTATGACATCAGTAATATGTGGCACATCATTAGAAATAAATTTGATATTGTGTCGTTTACTTACATGATCCACTGATTTATTCTTTTTAATATTTCCACCAAAAAATACATTTATGGCTTGCATTCCTCTACATACACCTAAAATTGGAATTTTGTTTTTTATCCCAAAATCAATTACTTTTTTTTCTGTTTGATCTCTGATAAGATCATCACCTAAATTATCTCCTCCCGAAATTATTATCCCTTCTATTCCTGATTCTGACAAATATTCATTTATGTTTTCAATTGAATTGGGAATGAATATGGGTAACAAATTTAATTTGTTTAAAAATTTGCCCCAATCATGGCTTATCGCATCTCTTTTTTCCGTATATGATTGAGAATCTGAAATTCTCATTGTGATGCCAATTTTTTTTAAACTCATCATTAAAACTTAGATGATTTCCTTATTTACTTTTTAGTTATTTTATATAACCTAATGAACGAAGTGTTTTTTTGACTTCCAGAATTTCATTAATTGTTTCATTTTCTAAAATTGTTATCTGTTCATTCTTACAGTCCAGCATTATCTTTTTTGATTTTTTTAGATTTTCAAATAACATTTCTCCACAACCTATAGCTGCTGGCAATCCTAATTCAGAACATCTAATTGCCATATGTGATGCGACTCCACCGTATTTTGTTATTAATCCTAGAGGATTTTTAGTAAATATCCAGTCATAACCAGGATCTGCATTCTCTATTAAAACAATTTTATTTTTCAAATCATCATTATTCAAGTTTTTTATAATTTTTATGTCTGCAGTTATTTTTTTTTCTGAAATATAATTTGGTTTTGACACAAAATAATCAACAATAAAAAAATCCTTGATGTCTGAGATTATAGGTGGTAATTGAAGATAATTGTTAATCTCTTTATGAATTGCATTTTGTTTTATCTTAGAAGACCATTTTTCTGTTAGTTTCTTCCTAGATAATTTTTGTGAATTAATTATTGTACTTAAATCAAGATTCGCCATATCTTTTCTGGAGAAGCCAAGTTTTTCTCCAGACAATGCAATGAATTCCAAGGATTCGCTAAGATTTTTAGTAAACTCAAATTTCAATCTCTCTCTTTCTGAAATAGAGCTTTTTACCAAATCAATAAAATCATTATATTGGATTTTTAACCCTTGTCTTTCTAAAACTTGTTCTATTTTCTTTTGATTAATTTTTTTATTTATGTGACTTTGAATAGGTTGAAATTTGTATTTTTCAAAAAATTTTTCATTGTCATATCTTGTTGCAGTAATGTCGTATGTTCCAGGTCGTAAGTGTCCATATTTTTTAATAAATTGTTTAAAAGTCATTTTTTTGTTTGAAAATAATGCAAAATCTTTTCTAAAATCGGTTAACGGTGATTCAATTGACTCTAATATTGAATTATAATCTTTGACGTTAAGTATATTCTTAGATACAAAGCTCTTGATAATAATTGAACTAATAAATGCAATTCTTGCCATTGTTGAAAATGGTATTGTTCCAAATTTTTTACAATCTTCTAAAAGAATTTTCGCTGTATCAAGATAATCTACATAAGTTTTATTCGAATTTTCTAAATTTTCAATAATTATTTCTCTATGTGTTTTTAATTCCTTAATTGAATTTTGAGAATCTTTTAATATCTTTGAAAAGTTTTCAAAAATAGTATTTGTAAATTGTTTTAACTCCATTTCAATATTGTTAATTTCTTCATTTGTAAATCCATATTTTTTTAACTCCTTTAATCTCTTTGTTACTGTTAAATCATAACATGAAAATAATATTTCAAATTCTACTTTATCATGTAAATATGGGTATTTTTGTAATTTTGATAAATAATACTTCATTATTTTTTTTTCAATTGATGTTGAAAATTGTTTTGGAAAAAATGACGAAAAACTAGTTGTGACATTGACATATGGTTTATTTCCAAATTTTTTCATTAGGTTTTTACTGTATGGTTTTTTATATCCAATGACTGTTCTGCCTTTAAACCAAGCATAATTCATTATCAAATTATCATATATTGAATAATCCAATTGGTTGGGGTTTTTTCCAATTATCTCTGATGGATTCCAATCAGCCATATCTGAAAAAATACTAATTTGTTCATTTGGAGAATTTTTACTTCTTATGAAGTCATATTCTAATTTAGAAATTCTGTTCTGTAATCTTAAATCATTATATGAAAAACTCTGATTAGATAATCCTGTTAATGGTCTTACCTGAAAGATCACAATATTTTGGTTTTTCCTTATGCCAAATTCTACATCTAAAATATCGGAATTTAGGATCTTTTCTAATTCAAAAATTGATAAAATTAATTTTCTCCATTTTTTTGGAACATAATTTTTTTGGCAATATCTGTAAATCTTTATTGTGCGATTTACAAGTCCTTTCGTTACACTATTTGTAATTCTTGAATCGTCATAATTTATTATAAAATATGGTGCTCCTGTGTCTGGTGTTCTACTAAAAATCACTCCACTAGTAACAATGTTTTTTGATTGATTCTGAATTAATATTTTATTTCTAATTTCAAAATTATTTTTAATTTTATATGAATTAATTACTCTATTTATGGCATTAATAGTTGATTTTTTATTTGTTGGTAATACATCTAAAACACTTTCATAACTTCCAGCTAATGAACTATTTTGTGAATCTTCATCAATAGCAGAGCTTCTAACAATAATTTTATTATTAAATGAACTTGAAATAGTTTTTAGAATTTTTTCAGGATCTGAATTCCATTCTTCAACAGTAAAGAAAAATAATTTTTCAATTTCTGCTTTTTTGATTTTTCGTTTTAATAATGCTAATATGTCAGCTTTTGTATTGAAATTCTGTTTTGCATCTTTGTCAAATATTTTTTCATTTTTAAAATTATTCATATTTTTAGATTTTCTTATTTTGAAACTTCTTAAATCGTTCAATTATTTCAGAATGTATTACTCCATTTGTAACTAATAATCCGTTCTCATGATTTATGCTCTCTGTATTGTACACTAACTTTTCTCCACACATATCAGTCATTTTTCCTCCTGCCTCATGGATTATACAATATGATGCTGCTGTATCCCATTGTTTGATCTTATTTGTAGTTGTAAAGTACATCTGTGCTCTCCCTGTAGATATGTCCATTACTTTTAATGAACTTCCTCTTGACACAAATTCTTTTAAACCAAGAGAATCCGAAAATTCTTTTTCAATAGGTGCTAAATGATGTCTGCTTCCAACTGCAATACATTGTGAAAGGTCTGAGATTGGATTTATTGAAATTTTTTTCCACACCCCATTTTCATTTTGGAATGCCCCCCTACCTTTTTCTGCAACAAAGAGAATTCTATTTTCTGGCCAATATACAATGCCTACTGTTGGTATCTTATTTTCTATCAATGCAATCATTACCGTGAATTCTCCTGTTTTATTTATAAAATCCGCTGTACCATCAAGAGGATCAATTATCCAAATTGAATTTTCTTTAATTCGACTTTTATCATCATTACTTTCTTCTGATAAAACTTGTATCCCTGTTTTTGAAAGATACTCTAAAATTATTTCGTTACTTGCAATATCTGCACGAGTAATTGGCTCTTCATCTTTTTTATAAGATGTTTTAAAGTCAGAGTCATAAATCTCCATTATCTTTCTCCCTGCAAGTATAATACTGTCTATAGCAATTTCAATATGTTTTGAAAATTCAAAAGGTTTTTCCATTATGATAAAAATATTTATTCATTATAAAAATTAGTGTTTTTAGTATTTCTTATTTCATCTCTTATAAAATCAAATTTTAACAATTTCCTTATCTCGTTTTAATAATAAATTCACGTCTACTAATTCTTCATTAGGATATTTTTTCATTAGACTGTTCACATCCGTTTTTGTAATTGTTCCTTTATTATCATCAATTTCAAAGATATTGAAACCCAAGCTTACTAATTCTTGTAAGTGCTTATCAGGTTTTATATTATATTTTTTTATTGCGTCTGGCCACCACTCCATCATTAATTTTAAATTTTTATTCTTTTCAATAGTTTTTCGCATACCTTCTATAACTAATGGTTCAGAACCTTGAATATCCATTTTTATAAAATCAACTTTAATGTCTTTATCTTGTAAATATTCATCAATAGAAATTGATTCTACTTCAATCTCACTATGTTTGACATCTGGTTTGAAAAGTTGATTTTCTGTACTACTATCTTCCCCAATGAAGAATTTTACAACTCCTGATTTTTCAGAAACTGCTTTTTTTTCCACAATTACATTTTCAAAATGATTTTCCTCAACATTTTTCTTTAAAATTTCAAAATTTCTAGGCTCGGCTTCAAAAGCAATAACTTTTCCACTAGAGCCAACAATTTTTGCGAGTAATAATGTATAGTACCCAATGTTAGCTCCAACATCTATTGTAATATCTCCTTCATTTACTAATTTTTTTACAACTTTTGTTTCTGTCTTTTCATGATACCCATACACAGATAAAAAGAGAGAATCTTTGTCATCAAGAAACATCTTATTACCTTCAATTATTACAAAGTCTGGTTTTAATTTAGAATTAATTCTATTGTTAATTTTTTGAATAGCACCATATTTTGATAAATTTGATCCTGATAAATCACTTACAAATTTTTTATAAATTTTAAATAGACTTTTTTTCATTAAGGCTTTCTATGATGCCCATCTAATAATTATTCTCATTTCTCACTTTATTGTTTAAATTAATTTTTATATGGATTTTTTTTTCTCTGAGTATGAAAAAACCTAATTTATTCATAGTTGGGCAAACTCGTTCTGGAACAACATCATTAAAAGAATATCTAAATGGTCATCCAGATGTCTATATTTATCATGCAGGAAAAGGGTTTTTTGGATATGGAAAATCTGAAATTAAATCGGAAGAAGAGTATTGTAATCTGTTCAAAGAATTTCAAAATAAAAAAATAATTGGTGAAAAATGCAGTGATTATCTACACTGTCCAATATCTGCTGAAAAAATAAAAAATTTTTCTCCCGATGCTAAAATTATCATTATCCTGCGAAATCCTGTTGATATGATGTATTCTTTACACAATTGGCAATATAACATGGAAACTGTTGAAACTATAGCTGATTTTGAAGAAGCATTAAAAATCGAAGAAAAACGTAAACATGAAAGAACGCAAAATCCTTATGCGTACCATCCGCATATTTTTTATCAGGAACTTGCTGATTACTATACACAAATAAAAAGATACATAGATCATTTTGGAAGAATAAATGTTAAAGTAATAATTTTGGAAGAGTTTGTTAAAAATCCTGAAAAAACATATCTTGAAGTACTAGAATTTCTAGAACTCGATTCTAATTATGTTCCAGACTTTGATCAACATAATGCAAATCGTATCCCACGAAACAGAAATTTACAAAAATTTGTAAAAAATGACTCTTTCTCACTACTCAAATTCTTAAAAAAAATTCCTGGCACTGGAAAATTATATGAATCAATTAATTTACCTGAACACGAAAGAATAATTCTTGATTCCTCTCTTCGAAAGAAACTTTTAGAAAAACTCTCTCCAAACATAGTAAAACTCTCCAAACTCTTAGAAATGGATTTCAGTTTATGGGAAAACTAATTTTTGTATAAGGTTTTTATTCAGTTGACTTTTTAAAACATTGTGAGAATTTTTTCACAGAATTTATCAAACTATGATCTTCCATTACCTAAGGATTGTATTTTTAGGATCAATTTAGCTTGGGTGAATGGCCTTGAAGAGTTAAAGTCTATATTATTAAAACATGTTTCACACCAAATTTTCCTTGATTTACCTATAAACCGTACAAAACCACCTCATAACAAATATTCTATAGAAGAATTGATTCCCATAATTAAAGAATTTTCTAATATTAGATATTTTGCTATTTCAAATGTTGAAAAAAAAGACGATGTAATTAAGTTTAAAACTATTTTACCTTCATCAGTAAATATTGTTCCAAAAATTGAAAGTAAAACTGGAATTGATAACATAGAAGAAATTACAAATGAATTAACCTCGAAAATTATCATGTTAGATCATGATGATCTTTTTTCGTCACTTATCAAATTAAATGAAGATCCCATAACATTCAAAACTTACATAAGTATTCTATCAGATTTTTGTAACAAAAATAATGTTATATTATTAAGAACTATTGGTGTAATATTTAGTGATGAAGAGACTAAAATCAGTAATTATGTTCGATAAATCACTTTATTAACTAATTTTTAATATGTATTAATAATAAGAAATTAAGTGTTAATAGTTTATGATTGAAATTAAAAACTTAGAAGTTCATGAAACCAAGAATATTCATACATCTAAAGCCAATGGAAATCTAACCGTTGTTTATAGAGACTGGGACAATTATCTAAAAATACCCCCTGCCATGATCTATATTACTTCTGTACATCCTAATGAAATCAAAGGTCCTCATCTTCATAAAAAGCGTAATAGCTATTTTTTATGTATTGATGGAAAAGTTTTATTTGTTATAAAAGACAGAAATGGAAAATATGAGGAAATTATTACCGATTCTAATAAACCACAACTTATTTTTGTTCCAAAAGAAACTCCATCAGCACATCTAAATTTATCAAAAGATAATTCATCGATTCTTGTTTTAGCTGATCTCGCATGGAGGCCAAATGATAATGAGATGGATAATATAGAATTTAGTGATTATGATTGGTCGAAATGGAAAAACAAATAGGAATAATCGAAAATATAATTTTGATAGATTCCTCTTCAGAGATTGAAAAACTTCTTCCTCTTATCAATAAAAATTCTGTTGTTTATGCATTTGATTATGATACTCATAAAAAATTATCTGAACTTGGTATATCACATAAAAATTCTGAAAGTATTTTAAATAATAACAATATTACAGAAATTCAAAACAATGTTTACAAATTTTCTTATTGGTATAATAACAAAGAATTTTCAGAATTTGTATTCTTTAATGAAATCAATATTGGAAGATTATTTCATGAAGAATTCTTAGATTATATTGTTCAATTTTTTAAAAAATTTTATGAAATTCATTTTTTAATTGAACACCATCCTAAATCAAAATTTATTGCTGGTGGAGAATTATTTGAGATCTTATATTTAATGTGTAAAACTGGGCGAGAAGTGGCTTTTACTAAAAAAGAATATCTTTTTACTCATGATAAAGTAAGATTTTCAATTCCTTTAGGTTCCAAAAACATATCATTGATTTTACCATTTTCATTCTATAAAAAAATCAAAAATATATCTGAAAATTTTTTTAGATTAATTCTAAAAAAATTTACTTATCCTTCTGTACTATTTGTTGAATTTGATACTATTAGATATAAAAAATTAATTCAAAGTGGAAAAAAATATGGTGTTCCAATTTCATTATTTGGAATAAGAAGACCTTCTATATGGAATTTTGAATCATATAAAATAATTAAAAATTCAAATTCTAAAATTATTACACAAAGTTCATTACTAAGTCATAATCGTTTTGATAATACTGACCACAAAAAGATAACTAATAATTTTGAATTATTATTTCAAACTACCACTTTCAAAAACTATTTTTCTTTATTTGATATAGAATTCAGTTCTTTAATCAAAAAAATTTTGAAATCCTTAATTTTACCACGCATAAATTCTATTCTACTAGATATTATTACTATTAATTCTCTTTTCTTAAAACATAAAATTACTTCAATTATGTTATTATCTGAAGTGGGTTATACCGAGCAACTTGTTCAATTTTTTGCTCGAAAACATCATATTCCTACATATATGTTACATCTAGGACTACATTATGATACCATTGAAGCAAAAGAAATGAATTTCTCTCAATCAGCATATCCTGTAAATTCTGATAAATTCTTTGTTTGGGGAAATATTGTAAAAGAAGACGCAAAAATTCATGGTAATATTCCAGACGAAAAAATTATCATTACTGGTAATCCTAGGTTTGATGATTATTCTAGTCTCAATACAAAAAATGAAGATTATGTTTTAATAGCAACATCTGGCCCTCAACATGAAGATATTAATGGTTTATTGATAGCAAACCATGAAAAATACGTAAATGCTATTTATGAAATTTGTAAAATATTAAAATCATTAAATAAAAAATTTATCATAAAACTTCATCCATCAATTAAAGAATTTGATGTGGCACCTATTGTTAATGAGATTGATAATACAATTCCAATATTAAAAGATGGTGAGATTTTTCCATTAATACAAAAATGTAGTTATATGATTATACTTGGATTATCTACTGCTATAATCGAAGCTCAGATCTTACAAAAACCTGTAATTAGTGTCAAGATTATTGATTATAATCTAGGTAATCCATCTGTTTTTGCTTCTAAATCATGTATTGTTTCCAATATTGATTCCTTAGAAAATAATTTAAAAAAATTGGAAAATGCTGATTTTCGTAAAGATGTTATCTCAAATGCTAATAACTTTCTTAACAATTATCTTTTACATAGGAATAATGCTACTGAATCATTTTTCGAAAATCTAAAGAAGCTTAACAATTATTAATTATCATAATTAATTTTTGTTAAATTTCCCTTATCATCTCGTAATAATTTTCCATTTGTATCTTTTTTAAAAAGATCATAATTTGCAAACTTATCTATAACTTCCATGAAATCTTTTCTTGACAGTTCGAAATCTGTCAAATATTCATCTAAGTAAAGTTCCGGAATTTTACCCTCAAATTTTTTTACTAATTCCATTCCTTCTTTACGTGTAATTCTACCATGTCTAATGTCTATTGATGCATTATCTGTTGCTCTTCCATAACCAAATTTTATCCATTTTAAATAATCATGTAATCCTTGTCCTTTATTATCCAAATTTTCGAAATTTGTGTAAGTGCCCTCACATGGTTTTTCATTAACTTGAAAGCCAATTTTTTTTATAATCTCTAGTTGATTTCTAGCATCCCATTTTATATAATGTCCTAGAAAAACTCCTACAATACCTAGCTTTTTAATTTCGTCCTTATCTGGAAATTTATAAGGTAACAAATCCTTTTTATCAATTCCATATCTTAACATATGCTCAGGTTCTCTATATCCACTAGTTTTATCATTGGTTTCTATTTTTGTTCCATATTTTTCTCTCCATTTTTCATCTAAAAATGGATTGAGACTATCCTCTAATGGACCACCATATTCTGCTTGAGAGTTTTCTCCCCAAATCAATAATTTTATTTTATAATTTACTGCTACCTGAAATGGAACAGTAAAAATCCCAAAATGTTCTGGCCATGAAGCATCTCCAAAGTCAAGTAATCCGATTTTTTGCATTTTTTTGTATATGTCTTGTTTTGGAGTAAATTCAATACAATCAACATCTAATTTCTTTTTCAGATTCTCTAAATTTTTTCTACCTAACTCAGTCCATTCTCTAGGTCTAAATGCTACAAGTAATGGGTTTAGTCCAAATTCTTTCTTTATAACATATGTTTGATAATGTGAATCTTTTCCTCCACTTACAGGTATGATGCAATCATAATTTGAACCATCTTTGTTTCTATATTTTTCTAAAATCTGTCTCAATTCTTGTTTTCGTTCATCCCAATTAATCTTGTTTTTAACTTCTAAAAAGTTACAAGCATTACAAACCCCACTCTCATCTAGTTTCAAATCTGGTTTTGTTTCTGGATAAACACAATTTTTACAATATCTAATCATGATGTTGTTAATTTTATTCTCTATATGAGTATTTTGTATAAGAAAATATGCTTTTTATAATTAGTCTTTGAAATAATTATGATGATTGGTTGTATTATTCAAGCTAGAATGGGATCAACTAGATTACCTGAAAAAGTTATGAAAACATTAGAAAAGAATGTAACTGTTTTAGACTTTGTTATTGAACAAATTAATAAATCTAAATTTATTGATAAAATAATTATTGCAACTACAACTCTTTCAGAAGATGATGTGATAGAAGATCATGTAAAAAGCTTAGGCATTTCTGTTTTTCGAGGTAAATCTCATGATGTTCTAGATAGATATTATCAATGTGGAAAAAAATTCAACCTTCCAATTATTGTGAGAATAACTTCTGATTGTCCCTTAATTGATCCTGAAATTAGTGATCTTGTAATTTCAAAATTTGATCCATTAAAATATGACTATGTTTGTAATACTCACCCAAGAACTTTTCCTCAAGGCACCGAAACTGAAATTTTTTCATTTAAATCTCTTAAGATAGCATGGAAAAATGCAAAGCTTCCATCTGAACGGGAACACGTTACTCCCTTTTTTTATAATAATAAAAATAAATTCAGAATTTTAAATGTCAAAAATGAAGAAGATCTTTCCAATCTTAGATGGTGTTTAGATCGAAAAGAAGATCTTATAGTATTGAGAAAAATTGTTTCAACAATAAAATCTAGACCGATTCTTACAAAACATATTTTAAATATGTATAAAATGGAGCCTAAAGTTTTTGAAAAAAATAAACGATATTCTGCTCTTGAGGGTTATATGAAATCGCTTAATGACGATGTAAAATTCTTGCATAACCAAGATTAACTTATAATACAGGTTTTTATATAAATATTTGAAAATTACTCTATGAAGGTCCTGTTAATTCATCCTCCAGTCAGAGTGGATCATGATCCTTTGGATATACCAGCTGGATTGTCTATTTTAGCCAGTATATCAATGAATGAGGGTAATAAAACAGCTCTTTTGGATCTTAACATCGAGAGGCCCATTCCAAGTTGGAATGATATTGCAAAACAAATAGCTGTGGAATCTTGGGATTTAATTGCAATAGGTGGTTTGAGTAGCATGTACAAAGATATTAAAAAAATATTGTATATTTCAAGAAAGCTTAACCCTAATTCTCTAATTGTTTGTGGTGGAGGTTTCATTACATATATGCCAGATAAAATCATGAGATTTAATCCAGAAATTGATATTGCTGCAATTGGTGAAGGAGAAGACACCTTTAAAGAAATTTTACAAAACTTTGATTCAAAGAAATGGGATTCCATCAAAGGTATTTGTTATAGAGAAAACAATGAAATTGTATTTACTGCTCCACGTCCACTAATTCCAAATTTAGACGTCATTCCATATCCTGCGTGGGATTTATTGGATATGGAAGAATATTTCAAGTATTCTGGTTCTATGTGGTTTAATGGTGCATGGAAAAGCAAACGCAGAGTGAATTTTGTAACTGAAAGAGGATGTCCTCGTCAGTGCACTTTTTGTACGCATAATGGAATGAATAGATGGGATCAAATTGCTTTATTAGGAAATGAAAAAGTTAAACTACTAGATCAAGAGGCTGGGTTTCAAGCGATTACAAGATTCTTTTCCCCAAAGTATGTTGTTGAACATACATTATATCTTTCTGAAAAATATGGGATTGATTACATTTGCCTCCTTGATGAAAATTTAACATCAAGTCCAAAAAGAGTTCATGAACTCTGTGATTTATGGATTAAAGAAGGATTGAATAAAAAAATACAATTAGGCACTGCAGGAGACGCTCCTAGCATAACCCCAGAAATTGTAAAACACATGAAAGAAGCTGGATTTACTTTTATAACCATTGGTGGAGAAAGCGGAAGTGATAAAGTATTACTAAAAGATATAGGTAAAGGTGTTACTAGAGCCCATAACCAACAAGCGGTTGATACGCTAATTGCTGGTGGTGTTTCTCCTGTGATGACATTTATGGTTGGTAATCCCAATGAAGATATCAATGATGTTCTTGAAACTGTAGACTTTTTTATTCAAAATAATGTAGAAATTAATCCTTTCATTTGCACTCCATATCCTGGAACCAAGATATTCATGGATAACCAAGATTTTATTTTAGAACAATATGATGAAAAATTAAGACTTCTTCAAGCAGGTAGATTTCCTAACATATCCAAGGACAAAATAACTAAATGGAAAGATGAAGCACTAGAAAAATTTCTTCTTTCACTGAATAATGCCACTGATTATTCATGTACAGTAAGTAAACATTTTGATTTCTCTGATTTAATTTCTATTCGGTATTTTATGCATACAAAAGATGTATCGAGATTATTGAAGCTATCACATCTTAGAAATTGGTCTCATAAACCAAAATGGGATAAAGAGTGTCCAGTTTGTAATGCAGAAGAAATCCTAAATAAAATTTGTATTAATCCCTAATAACTCATTTTATACTTTTGAATTAAATATGAAATAATACTGTCTCTCTAACACCTAATTTTATATTGCAAACACCTTACTAAATATTAAATGGACTCTGATTCTATTTCAAATTTTGATTCACATTCCATTGGGAAAAAAATGACTGAATTAATGAAGATTCTTTTCCCTATTCCAAGAAGTATTACTGGTAACGGTGTTAGAGACACCCTAAAAATTATCCAAAAATACATTAACTTAGAAATTTCTGAAATACCTTCAGGTACAAAGGTTTTTGATTGGATCGTGCCTGAAGAATGGAATATTAAAGATGCTTATATAATGAATTCTAATAATGAAAAGATTATTGACTTCAAAAAATCTAATTTACATATTTTACAATACAGTATTCCAAAAAAAACAAAAATAAGTTTTGAGGAATTAAAAAAACACATCTTTACACTGCCTAACCAACCTAATGCAATTCCCTATGTGACCTCATTTTATTCAAAAAATTGGGGGTTTTGTATGACTCATAATGAATTTCTAAAATTAAAAAATGATGAATATTTTGTGCTTATTGATTCTTCACATACAAATGGAAGCTTAACCTATGGAGAATATCTAATTAAAGGAAAATCAGAAAATGAAATATTAATCTCAACATATGTATGTCATCCATCATTATGTAATGATAATCTATCTGGATTGGTTTTATGTTCAATTCTCGCTGAATACCTTAGTCACTTTGACTTGTATTATTCTATCCGATTCTTATTTATTCCAGAAACAATAGGTGCCATTACTTGGCTCTCATTAAATGAAAATATTGTAAATAACATTTCTCATGGATTAGTTGCAACATGTCTAGGCGATTCAGGAATTTCAACATATAAAAAATCACGTAATGGTAATAATACAATTGACGAGGTTGTTGAACTTGTACTAAAAGAATCTGGCGAACCATATAAAATCTTAGATTTTTGGCCATCTGGAAGTGACGAACGACAGTTTTGTTCACCTGGCTTTAATTTACCAATGGGTTCTTTGATGAGAACTCCTTATGACATGTTTGAACAATATCATACATCATTAGATAATTTAGCTTTTATGAATGAAGCCTGTCTAGTAAATAGCTTTTTTAAATATGTCAAAATTATTGAAAAATTAAATAAAAATTACCAAGATACGCACATAAGATCTAATACATTCCTTAAAAATAAAAAATCAATTGACGGTGATCCGGTTTTTCTTAATTTATTTCCTAAATGTGAGCCACAATTAGGAAAAAGGGGGTTATATAATAATCAGGGTGGAATAAAAGGCCAAGAAATTTTAATACAAAAAAAAGCAATTGCTTGGTTGCTAAATTTTTCTGATGGAAAACATTCATTGAAAGATATTGAAAAAAAATCAGGTTTAGATTATAACATTTTATATGATGCTTCAAATATTTTAATCGAAAATAAACTTATAATTAAGTTGTAAAATCTAACTTTTATAAAATGATCAAAAACTCTGCACGTGATTATTATGATCAAGAAGCTAATGCCTATAAAAAAATGTATGAACCAAACTATAAATTTTATCCAGCAAATTTGATTCGCTTAAAATTACTAATAAAATTACTCAAAAAAAATCATTTGAGAACTGTATTGGATATTGGATGTGGTACAGCTATACCTATGATTAAATTATTAAATCGTGGTTTCAATGTAACTGGATTAGATTATTCAAAAAAAATGGTCCATTTTGGAAAAATTGAACTAGAAAAAGCAAATTATTCTTCTAATTTAATATATCATGCTAATATTGAGAAAAAAAATAGTTTAAAAAATAGAAAGTTTGATGCTATTCTTGCTTTAGGTGTTTTTCCACACATTCAAAATGAAAAAATTGCATTAAGAAATATCAGAGATCTTCTAAATAAAAAAGGAAAAACATACATAGAATTTCGCAATATGTTGTTTTCTACTTTTTCCTTAAATAAATACTCGATAGATTTTTTTCTAAATGATCTAATTGATACCACTTCATTACCAAAACATATAAAACAAAATCTGATAAATTTTTATTCAAAAAAATTTTTAGTTAAAAAACCACACATTAGAAAGGATGGAAGAATTTCTTATAATGATATATTAGCAAAGTTTCATAATCCGCTAACTTTGGAAGAAGATTTGTTTAAACCCTTAAAAATGAAGATAGATGACATACATTTCTATCATTTTCATGCATTACCACCAATCTTTGAAGAAAAATGCCCCAAAGTCTTCCGAAATATTAGTTTAAACTTAGAAAGACCAGATAGCTGGAAAGGTTATTTCTTAAGTTCTGCTTTTGTGGTAGAAGCATCAAAATTATAAATTTTCTTAACATTTTTTGCAGTCATGTTTATCTATTAAATACTGGAAATTTAATCTCTCATATGTTATTTCTTATCTTTAATGATAAAGTTTTAATCCGAATAATTGATAAATAACTTGGAGAAAGTCATTTTATGATTAAAGGAAATTTTGATATAAAGAAAATAGAAAAAAAATCACTTACTGAACAAGAAGAATTTGAAAACCTGGTATCAAAATCTGGTGTTGGCTCACATATGGTATTTCGAAGCTCTAAAAAAGATGAAGAATTATTTATTGATGAATTATAATAATCATGATTCTTTAAAATGGATAATAAAAAAGAGATAATTGAAGTAACATCAAAAACTTTTGAGTTTCTTAAAAATCTCAAAACTTCTATGGGAAAATCTGAAAATAATTGGGATGACTGGTTTTCAACATATTTTAATTTACATAAAGCTACTCCTGATGCAGAGACTATTGAACAAATTTTTCAAAATGCAACTTATGAAAAATATTATGATGAATGGATACAAAATTTTACAAATAATTTATTCCATATTTGGAGTGAACACTCTGCTAGTGAACTTAAACTAATCAAAACTTCAAATCCATCATCTCTAGTAATAGGAAGAGGACCATCAATAAAGAAAAATAATCACTTAGAAGTTATCTCACAAAGTGATTATGATGGAACAATTGTATGTTGTGATGGATCACTAACAAATGCTCTGAATGCAGGAATTACACCAGATAAATTCCCAAATTTTTATGTAATTACAATTGATTCTCAACAAAGACAAAAATTGTGCTATGATCATGATATAGTTAGACAGTATGGACAAAAAATTAAATGTATTTTTTCAACAACAGTATCTCCGTTGACATATATGGAAGCTAAAAAATCCAATATGGAAATATACTGGTTAAATACACTCTTTGATTATAATAATGGTAAAAACTCATTTAATTATATATCCAATCATATGATTAAAACCAAAAATCATACAACAGGATTACCTGCAATTCAAACTGGAGGTAATGTGGGAACTTCTGCATGGGTAGTATCTTGGGCAATTTTAAAAAAATCTGTTATAGGATTGATTGGTATTGATCATGGTTATTCGTCTGATGATCGTACTGAACATGATCATCTACTTCCACAAGAAATTGATAGAAATAGTGCTGCGTTCAAAAGAGCATATCCAATACTATACAATCCAGAATTTGATTGTTATTGTCAACAGGATCCAATATTTCAATATTATTCAAATGCATTCAAAGAATTTATTGAAAGAACATCTTCTAAAATTAAAACAATTAATGCTACCGAGGGTGGAGCTCTTTTTGGAAAATTTATTGAATGTATGACATTAAAAGAATTTCTCAGGCAAAACACTATAACTTAAGTTTTTATCGACATTATTAATTAAAAAATAAAAAAGTACTTGTAACCTATGTATTTAACTAAGTTAATGATTTCTGGTAATCTGATAAATCTTCGTGCAATCGAAGAAACCGATTTAAAAGAATTAAAAAAACTACGAAACACAAAACAAGCGAGAATTCATACAAGAGAATTTCGATTATTAAGTATGATTAATCAAAAAACGTGGTTCGAGTCAATTCATACACAAAATCCACCACATTTTATCATGTTTGTTGTAGAAAACAAAAATGGTAAACTTATTGGAATTTGTGGGCTTACATATATAGATTGGAAAAATCGACATGCTGAAATTTCAATACTATTATCTCAAAAAAATTGGCAAAAAACCAATCCTGCTAAAGAAATAATCTATTTATTAGAAGAATATGGGTTTGGTGAACTAAATCTACATAGATTATGGGCTGAAATATTTGAAACAGCTCCATTAAATATTGCACTATTTGAAATGCTTAATTATAAACTAGAAGGGAAATTAAGAGAAAAATTATGGAGAAATAACAAATGGAATGATTCTTTCATCTTCTCTAAATTAATGGACGATTAGATTATGAAAGCTATCAAGTTGTTTGATGTAAGTGTTGATAATAGAGAACAACAGACATTAAAAAAAATCTTATTCAGCAAATTTTGGGCATCTGGATCTGGAACAGGATTAGTAAAAAAATTTGAAAATAAATTTAAAAATTATGTTAATGCTAAATCTTGCATTGCTGTTAATTCAGGTACTGCAGCATTACATTTGGCTATCTCTTTATTTGATATAAAAAATAAAGAAGTTATTCTACCTTCTCTATCTTTTGTTAGTACTGCAAATGCTGTTTTATACAATGGAGGTATTCCAGTTTTTGCTGATGTTGAAAAAGAAACACTTTGTATTGATCCAAATGACGTAGAAAAAAAAATTTCCAAAAAAACAAAAATGATTATTCCTGTTCATTTTGCAGGAATGCCATCGAATCTTAATTATTTAAAAAAAATCGCAAAAAAACATAATTTGCTTCTTATTGATGATGCGGCTCATGCCACTGGTAGCACATACAATGAAAAGATGATTGGTTCTTTAACTGATCTGTGTTGTTTTAGTTTTCATCCTGTTAAAAATTTAGCTATGCCTACTGGCGGCTTAATATCCATAAATCATAAAGATCATAAATCATTTTCATACGACTTATCTGCAAAAAGATGGTGTGGAATTACTGATAGAAATGGAATTGATTATAATGTAAAACATATTGGTTGGAATTATTACATGAATGAATTTTCAGCTGGTATTGGATTAGTGCAATTATCAAAATTAACAAATTTAAACAATAAACGAAAAAAAATTGCAAAAATATTTTATGAAAATATTAAATTAGAAAATAAAATGAAGTTTGATACTAATTGTTCTTATCATTTTTATTGGATACTGGTAAATAATAGAACTGCTTTTAGAAAAACTCTACAAAAATATGGCGTTGAAACTGGTATACATTATAAACCAATACATAATTTTTCACTTTATGAAAATAGATCATATGATTTACCTGTTACTGAACAGATCAAAAACAAAATAGTATCTTTGCCCTGCCATCCAAACCTTTCTTCTAATGATATTAAAAAAATCATTACTTTAGTAAATAAGTATGGTAAATAGAATGAAAAACAAATTGAAAATTAAAAATCAATATAAAATAAATTTTAAAAAAATATCTAATAATGATCTTAAACAAATTAAAGATTGGCGTAATCTTAACAAAATTCGTGAGTTTACTTATCAATATACACTCTTAAACACAAAAACACAAAATGCGTGGTATTCAAGTCTTAAAAAATCAGATGAAAAAATAATGTTTTTAATTTTAAATGAATCCCATCCTATTGGTACTTGTGGATTTGTACATTATGACAAATTGAATAAAAGTGCAGATGTGTCTATATTTATTGGTGATAAAAATTTTCATGGAAAAGGAATTGGTACAATAATTTTACAAAAATTGATAAAATATGGTTTCATCAAATTAAATTTACACAGAATTGGGGCTGAAATTTTTGAATATAATTTAATTTCTGTAAAATTATTTGAAAAAGCGTCTTTCAAAAAAGAAGCTACTTTAAGACAATCTTTATGGAGACATAATAAATGGTGGAATGTTTATGTATATTCTATAATTAATCCTGGGTTTACGCACAATCTTTAATTAAAATTCCACATCCTTTGGATATGTTTCTCTTAGATATTCTCCCTTCAATTTTTCTCCAGAATCTTGGTTCTTCTCCTCTTTTTTGGTTTCCTGGTCGAAGGAAAGCATAATTCTTATCCAACACAAATCTATCACCCTTTTTAATATCCACAATTGTCTGAATTGATCTTACCGCAAATTGTCTGAGTTCTTTTTCTATAGGCTCAATTTTTTTGATTTTTTTACCTCTAGCAATCTCACTTTTCCTAATTGCATTAATCATTTGTTTTAATTCGATTGGATTTAAAGCAAAAAAATGATCTGGACCCTCTAATGTTTTATCTATTGTAAAATGTTTTTCAATAATGGTTGCTCCTAAACCAATAGCTGTTAATGGTCCAATTATTGGATCTTCACTATGATCAGAAAATCCTATTGGTACTTTAAATATTTTTTTCATTTGTATAACTGTGTTCAAATTTAATGATTCAATCGGTGCTGGATATTTTGCAGTACATTGTAATATTGCGATATTTTTACATCCATTTTTTCTTAATAGTTTCACAGCAAAATTAATTTCATCAATATTACTTGCACCAGTGGAAATTATTACTGGTTTTTTCGTTTTAGCTATGTATTCTAATAATTTCACATGATTTATTTCATAAGATGCAATTTTATGAATTGTCACAAATTTATTGACATTTTTTGCATCATCTACTGAAAAT
Source organism: Nitrosarchaeum sp. (assembly GCF_025699065.1). Lineage (NCBI taxonomy): Archaea > Thermoproteati > Nitrososphaerota > Nitrososphaeria > Nitrosopumilales > Nitrosopumilaceae > Nitrosarchaeum > Nitrosarchaeum sp. The sequence continues at coordinate 106,010 of NZ_JAILWF010000002.1, forward strand.
GGTGTTGACATAAAAAGAATTTTTCTTTTTTGGCAATGTTTTGATAAAATTGGTAACATAGATGATTTCATTGAATACTCATCAAAAATATCAGTGATCTTCTTTCTTATACCATTTTTTTTTAAGTATTTACTTTCTCCAGCATTTTCAACATAAACAGATTTTGCATTATATGTTTGAAATTTTATAGCATCTGCACCTGATTTTGCTGCAACGTCAATTAATTTTTTTGCTCTGTTTATGCTTTCTCTTTTAGATGATGCTTTCCAATTCGAGCCTGCTTCAGCTATGATAAAACAATGATCTGGATTGTTAAAAAATTCATTTTTTATTTTCAATTTATAGCACCGCATATTGAGTATATGGTGTAAAAGAAAATCTTTCAAACTTCAGCTCTCTAATATTGAGAGATTCTAATAATGCCATTGTAGTTCCTGGCCAATGTTTATCATTTAAAATATTTAATGCTAAAATACTACCTTTAGGCATTCTTGGGATGAAAATTTTTAATGCAGTTTTCGTTGGTTCAAATGCTAAGAAGTCTAAATACAACAAACTAACCACAGTAGATGGATTTTTTTTCAAATATCTAGGTATAGATTGCTGTGCATCACCTTTCACAATTTCGATCTTTGGAATGTGATTAAGAAATCTATTTTTGTCAAAAACTTCTATACATTTTTTTAAATCTTCAAACGAATTTATTCCAAATCCTCCTTTTTTTGCAAATTTTGAAATTGATAGTTTATCCTCCCTAGATATTTCTGTGAGTCCTGAAAAAGTATCAAAACCAATGATTTTCCTTTCAAAATTCACTGGTTCAAATATTGAACTTAGCTGAGCAAAAGTCATTAATCCTCCACCAAAAGCTATTCCGCATTCAATTATAGAACCTGGTACATGAATAATTTTCTTAAATATCTCATATTTCGCCAAAAAATTTGTTAAGTCTTGTCTTGGTACAAACTTTGAGAAGTTCTGTAATTTTTCAATATCTGTACCTAGACTATTTTTAAAATAATTGTTTAATTTTTCTAAATATTCTAAATCATTTTTTGTATTGAATTGTTCTTCTTTAAATCTGGAAAATTTAACCATCTAAATTCACTTTCTTCTTACCTATGTTTTAAAGTATATCAAAGCAAATTTGATTTATTAATAATTTGTTTTAATTCTTCTTTAGGTATTCTTTGTACCATGTCTGATGCATAAATCTTCATTTCTGGAATCTTTTTTACTTCTGGATGTCGCTTTTCTAAAATATCATACATTAATGGATTTGAAATTAGATATGTTTTTCCCATATCCCAAGTGTATTTCACTTCATCTTCATTTATCAAAACTTCTCTTAATTTTTCTCCAGGTCTAATACCTATTATATCATGTTCTACTTGTCCAACTATCTCTGTCAATGCATCTTTTAATTCCATTATTGAATATGCTTTTAATTTTGGTACAAAAACTTCAGAACCTTCACCAATTACTGCAGATTCTAATACAAATTCTAATGCTTCATTCATTGTAATACTAAATCGTGTCATATTAGGATCAGTAATTGTAACTTTTTCTTTTTTTCTAATTTGTTCAATAAATTTAGGAACAACAGAACCGCTGCTACCGAAAACATTACCATATCTAACTGCTATAAATTTTGTAGGATGCTTAATTGGATTTAAATAATAATTTGCTGAAACAAATAATTTTTCCATAAGTAATTTTGTAGCACCATATGTGTTTAGTGGCGATACAGCTTTATCAGTACCAATACAAATCACTTTTTCAACAGAATTTTTTATTGATGCATCAATTACATTCTGTGATCCAATTACATTTGTTTTAATTCCTTCAAATGGATTGTATTCTACAATTGGAACATGTTTTAAAGCTGCTGCATGAAAAACAATATCTACATCTTCAAAAGCCAGCTCTAGTCTTTTTAAATCTCTTACATCACCAATAAAATACCTTAAACGTTCATCATGAAATTTATTTTCCATTCTGATTTGTTTTTCTTCATTTCTACTAAAGATCTTAATCCTTTCAACATTCATCTGCAAAAGTTTTTCAGTAAGCGCTTGACCTAATGAACCAGTTCCCCCAGTAATTAGAATCTGCTTGTCTTTGAAGAATGATGATAATTTTGAGTCCATATGATTTTTTTCTATAGGGAATGAGAATATTTGTTTTTAGTTATATTTTCAAAACTCTTTAAATACATAAAATTTTTAGCACGCAGTAATAAATAACCAAGGAAAACTATTATCCACACAGTGAAGTTTGATTTTTATGAAAATTTTAATAACAACAATGATCCCTACAGACAAAATTCATCCACGAACATATGTTTTTAAAAAAATTATTGATTCATTAAAATCCAGAACTTTTTGTGAAGTGAATTGGATCATGTGTTATCCTTACAAAACATCTAATTCTAAACAGGTATCTGATTATATTGACATACATAATTTTTCAAATGCCTTACAAATGCTAAATAAACTAAAACCAGATCTCATTTTTGTTGATCCACAAATTGAACCAATACAGTACGCTATTAGCATTTGTGCTAAAAAACTTAACATTCCTATAATTGCTCGACCTCCAATTGTAAATTACTTTCCATCACAATCAAGAAAATCTAATATTTTGTATAAACTTAGAAATTTCTTCTCTTCTGAAAATCCATCTGGTGAATTACAAGATAAAAAATTCTTTTCTCGAGGAAGTTTTTTCTTATACAAAATTAATTTTTATTTTAAAACTAAATTAGATTTAAATGTTAAATTCTTAAATGCAGTTTTTTCAACTATTCGATATTTTCGGATTATAGCCATTTCCAGAACTCAATTACCAGTGAATCTTTATGCTGATCTACATTTACTTGCTAGTGAAAATCAAATTAATGATTACATTAAAAATGGAATTTCTCAATCAAAATTAAAAGTTGTAGGTAATGTTTGGATAGATAAAAATTTCAACAATATTTCAAAAGTAAATTATAATATAAAAAATAACAAAATAAAAATTTTAATTGTTACTACCCCATTATTTGAACATGGTGTTTGGTCATCATCACAACGAGATGAATTCTTAAAAAAATTATTTTCTATATTAACTGATGATAAATTTGATATTTCATTAAAGATTCATCCAACTTCTGAAAATATTAATTATTATCGTTCTTTGCTTAACAAGCTAGATATTTCATGTCCAATTTTTCAGTCTGAAGATATATGGACTTTAATTCCTAATTATGATCTCTTTATCTCATATGGTCCATCTCAAGTTTTAGGTGATCTTGCATTTAGTCAAAGAAGAACCATTACTATTTCTATTGGAAAACAATTGTTAGGTATTCCTTTAGTAAAAGAAGCAATTTCTTCTGGTTTTATTACTGAATGTCAAGAAATTACTCAATTAAAAAATACAGTAATTTCAGTAGCAAATTCAATCCCTAAACCAAACCAGGAGTATTTGAATGAAATAAAGAAGCTTTTTTTTAATTTTGATGGTAAATCATCAGAGCGTTGTGCTGAAGTTATAGTGTCTTTCATGAACGATAAACACTAAATTCTATATTAGAGATTGTTTATGTTCATAAAGACAATATTTTGAAAATCTTATCAATAATTCCAGCTAGAGGAGGTTCAAAAGGAGTTAAAAATAAGAATATCAAAATTTTAGCAAATCAACCTGTTTTACAATATTCCATAAAGGCCTCACAAAATTCAAAATATATTAACAAAACAATAGTAAGTACAGAAAATCAAAAAATCATTTCTCTTGCAAAGAAACTCAATTGTCAAGTAATTATCAGACCAAAAAAACTAGCAACTGATACAGCAAAATTAGAACCTGTCATTTCTAATGTCTTAAAACAATTAGAAACTCAAGAAAACTATGTTCCCGATATTGTAGTTCTTTTGCAAAATACATCTCCTCTAAGAACATCCAGACATATTGATGAGTCTATTGAACTTTTTTTAAAAAAACAATTTGATTCTCTTCTTAGTGTAACTAATTCTCATAATTTTCTATGGAAATCAAAAAATGAAATCGGTGTTCCAATAAATTATAATCCAACACAAAGACCAAACAGGCAGGAAATGAAAAATCAATTTGTTGAAAATGGTGCAATCTATATCACTACATATAATGCATTCAAAAAATCTTTATGTAGAATTTCTGGAAAGATAGGCATGTATTTTATGAGTCCTGAAGATTCATATCAAATTGATTCTTTAGATGAATTCTATTTTATTGAAACACTTATGAAAAATAAGAATTAATTTGTCTTGATAATATAGTGAGGAGTTTTACTATACTGAAATCTTTGAATCTTTATTCTCTTGTTTTTAAAATAATCATCAACTGCCTTTGTTTCACCTGGCCATATTTTATAGTCATCCAATATCAAAATTCCACCTTTGACAATTTTTGGAAATAAGTTTTCTAAAATAGCAACTGCTGGTTCATATGAATCAGTATCCAAATTAAGCATAGAAATCCTCAACTTAGGATTTAATTTGAGAAATTTTGGTATTGTTTCTGTAACATCACCTTTGACTAATTTGACATTAGAAATTTTTTTCCTTTGTAAAACTTTCATTAATTGTTCTTTTGAAATTCCTTCATTTCCTGCATCGGTAATGAATTTTTTTCTTAACGTCTGATCTTCTTTGAATTTTGTTTTTGGAAATTTTCCAAATGCATCAAAGCCAATAATTTTATTTTTCATTTGAAAAATCTCTCTAAAAGCAGCAAATCTTAGCAAAGACGATCCTTTAAAAACTCCACATTCAATAATGTCACCATTTAGATTCTTAATTTTTTTAAATAACTCATAGTGCGCGATTATTTTAGATATTCTGCTATTTTGACATGACAAATAAAAATTATTTTCATATTCAAACGATTTATTAAAATCTGGTAAGACTATCATCGAATTTTCATCTATTTAGATTTTTAATCCATTAATTTTCAAACATATCCTTCCTTAATCTAAAATATTCCATGTCATGTTCAACCATATTTCTTACTAAATCTTTAAAACTCATTTTAGGTTTCCATCCTAGTTGTTTTTGTGCTTTTGATGAATTTCCAATTAATTCATCTATGTCCGTAGGCCTCATAATTGATTTATCGATTTCTACAAAATCATGCCAGTCTCCCATACCTGCATATTCAGTAGCTAATGTTAAAAATTCTTCAACAGAATGAGATTCACCTGTTGAAATAACATAATCATCTGGATATTTTTGTTGTAACATTAACCACATAGCTTCTACAAAATCACCAGCAAATCCCCAATCTCTTTTTGCATAAATATTTCCTAAATTGAATTTTTCAGCTTTTTTAAATTTTATTCTTGCAAGATTCCATGTAATACGTCTAGTAACAAATTCAATCCCTCTAAATGGTGATTCATGATTAAATAAAATTCCACAACATGCAAAAATATTGTAAGCCTCTCTGTAATGATTAGTAATATGATGTGCAAATACTTTTGCTGCTCCATAAGGACTACGAGGTTTAAAAATCGAATTCTCATCTTTAATTCCAGAATAATTTCCAAACATCTCACTAGAAGATGCTTGATAGAATTTTGAATTTGGAGAATTCTCTTTTAATGCATCTAGAACTCTAAGAGTTCCAAGACCTGTAATATCTGCAGTTAAAATTGGTTGTTGAAAAGACGCACCCACAAAAGACTGAGCAGCTAAATTATAAACTTCATCTGGCTGTGATTGTCTAATAGCTGATTGAATTGAAGAAGGATCAGCAAGATCAGCTTTTATTCTAGTTACTTGATCAAATGTTCTCATTTCATCTAGTCTTTCAAAACATTTGTGGCTAGTTCTTCTAAAAGTACCAAAAACATTATATCCTTTTTTTAAAAGAAAATTCGATAAATAAGCCCCATCTTGACCCGTTAAACCAAAGATTAATGCATTTTTCATGATACTATCAATCCTGCTATTCTCACCTTATCTAAAAATTCTTCGAAACCTTTACCTCCTCTTTCATGACCTTTCCATACCTCTATGGCAAAACTTTTGTTTTCAAAACCGTTTAAAATTGGAATTACTTTTTCAAATGGCAAATCTCCTTCGCCAAACTGTAATCCCTCACCATCTACATCTGCTGCGTCTGAAATATGAAAATGCTCAACATACTTTCCAATTTTTAACAATTCATCAACAACTGATAAATTATTTTTATTACAATAAAGATGTGAATGGCAAAGATCATAACATACCTTTAGACCTGTATCTTTACAATAATTGTACATGTCTTCGGCACTGAGGAAAACATTACTGTACCATCTTCCACCAAAAAACCATGCGTATGGTGGCATATTTTCAAGCAGAAAATTTATGTTTTTGAAATCTAATTGTTTTACTGAATCAATGATCATTCCTTGCATCATACTAATATCCTCTTGTTTTGATTCGTATAATGAATAACCTCCAGGATGAACTATAATTGAAGGAACTCCTTGAAATTGTTCACCTAAAGAAATTGTTTTATCAATCGCCATCTGAATCAACTCTAATGTTTTTTCTTTTGAGTGGATTTGATTTGTCTCTTTTAAACTCACGATATCCAGAAGTTTACGTTCAAAATATTCATAACAGTGAACTATCAAATTTTGATTAAATTTTCCATCAAGCTCTAATTTTAGATCGCTGTCTGAAAAGTGAAACTCTAGATATCGAGGATTAAACTTGAGCATATCATTCAAATCTGGTTTTCTGACTTTCATTCCTAAAATCATTTTAAATCATCCATCTGGAGATATTCACCTTTTTTGATATCTCGTGTTGATTTCTTACCAATCAGTTCAAAATAGTACTGAGGTGAAATTCCTCTAGCAGGTGTTTTTACATCAATATTTCTTTCAGAAAAAATATCACCACGTTTTATGTCTGATGAACATACAATACTTTTTCCTAAAACTTCTCTTTGTAGAATTTCTCCTCTAGTCATTTTTTTAATTGGATTTCCCTTCGCTTTTTCACAGATTCTGATCTCTTGTACCAATTTTTTGAAATCATTTGGTTCTAATGATGCTGCTTGATCTAATCCTTTCATAGTTTTATCTAAAGTAATGTGCCTTTCAATAACTATAGAACCAATATTTGCTGCCATAATAGATGGGGTTATTTCAGATTCATGCCCACTATATCCTATTGGAATATTGAATTTTTCTCTTAAAGTTGGAATTAAACTTAGATTTAGTAGATCGATCGGTGATGGATATGTGCTATTACAATGAAGAAGAATAAGTGGCACATTTTCATTTTTAACAAAATCTACCGTCTTTTCAATTTCTTCTATTGTAGACATCCCTGTTGAAATAATCATGGGTTTTTTTAATTTTGAAATATATTTTATCAATGGAAAATTTGTTAAATCTGCTGAAGAAATTTTATATGCTGGAACGTTGAATCGTTCCAAAAAATCTACACTTGGAATATCCCATGGAGTACAAAGAAATGTTATGCTCTTTTCTTTACAATATGAAATAATTTTTTTAAAATCATCATCCGTGAACTCTACTTCTTTTAAAACTTCAATTAAAATTTCAGTTCCTTGGCTTTCTAATGTTGGATTTTCTAGAATGTTTTTTTGATAAATATTGTCCAAATGCCTCTTTTGGAATTTTACCGCATTAACTCCTGCATAAACAGCTGCATCAATTAATTTTTTAGCTAATTCTAAATCTCCATTATGGTTAATGCCTATTTCTGCAATTATATAACATGGATTATTAAATCCGATTTTTTGATTATCTATAATAATTTGATTTTTGAAAGTATATTCCAATGTGTTTGACTACTTGTGGTTATATTTAATTTATAATAAAAAATTAATCAAATAAATTTTTCATCGTTTTTCTCTAATTATACTTACCATCGAATGTAATATTGTTGCAGTGACTAATAGAATTACTCCAATTATAACTCCGCCTACACTAGGTAATGCAATATTTGTAATTACTTGACGCTCATAAGAAAAAATTTGTAATGTCCAAACACCAAAAAATAATCCAATCCCAAGAAAAATCATACCTGGAATCCCATAGAAACTTAATGGTCTTTCCATAGCTACATATTTTATTGTACTTAAAATTACAGAAGTCCCATGTGATACTGGGTTATGAGTTGATGTATCACCTTCATACAAAACTCTAATTGGAACTTCTGAAATTCGAAGGTTTTGTTTTGCAGCTTTAATTAAAACTTCGGTAGAAACACCCATACCTATTTCAGTTAGATTAATTTTTTCAATTACATCTTTACTATATGCTCTAAAACCACTTTGTGAATCTGAAATTTTTGTTCCTGCTGTTATATTTGTAAGACCTGTTATTGCTTTAATGCCTACTTTTCTATATTTTGGAATATTTTCTGAGCTATCTAAAAATCTTGAACCAATTACAATATCTGCCTCATTGTTCAATATTGGTTGAGTTACTTTAGCAATATCTTCAACTCTATGTTGTCCATCTGCATCAAACGTTATCAAAATATCTCCACCGATCTCTTTACTTTTATCAAAAATTGATCTTATTGCAGAACCATATCCTAAATTTTTTTCATGTTTAATCACATTGGCTCCCATTTCTTTAGCTATTTCTCCAGTAAGATCAGATGATCCATCATCACACACAATTATAATATCCACAATTTTTTTTAATTGTAAAATAATTTTTGCGATATTTTTTTCTTCATTGTAAGCTGGAATTCCAACTATTGTTGTCATGAAATGAGATTTTTATCCTATGTATTTAAAGTCGTAGATTAACTATCTATACTTCATAAACGATTTTTTATGGAATTATGCCCAAATAGGATGGTTGAAAAAGAAGTAATGCAATTGATTCAACAACTTCGTGAAGGTGGATTAATTGTCATCCCTAATCAATAACACATTTGTTTTAGCTTAATAAATGACAATCTATTTTAACTATTTGAAGAAATTATAACTGTTTGAAAAGTTATTCAAAACATCTATCATCAAGATTAGAATTTGGGGAAACACAAGAAAGTTTTAGAAAGCCTATTCTTAGAAGTTCAGGAATTTTTCCTGTAATAAAAAATCAATATTATAGTTCAAGAATTTTATTTCTTGGGTATTGGCTAATTAAAAGAGATATACCTGAAGTAAGTATTATCATCACTTTAAGAGATAATTCTGGAAGTCTTTTATCAAGAAAAACGAATGTTATTTCAACAGTTCAGGCATTTTCTATAAATTTAGACTCTTTGCTTAAAGAAATACATTACATACAATCTGACTTTCTTGGTTCAATCGAACTAGAATTTAATACAACACGAGATATGGTTTTTCCATATCCTGCATTAGTTCTAGAATATTTTAATGAACAATTTAGTACTTGTGTTCATACCATAGAGAGAATCTACAATGATTTTGAGGATCTAAATGAAAATGAACAATTCAAAGTTCCAGAATCTGGTTTTGATATTTACTGTGATGAGGATCTTGAACCGTTTATGGCGTTTGTTAATGGTCCACTGAAAAATAATAATGGTTGTATTGATTACACTATTACAACCCATAAATCTGAAAAATTCAAGGGTTCATTTAGTCTGGGAAACATAAAACCATATGAAACAAAACTGATAAAATTTAAAGATCACATTCCTAAATTACGTGAAATTCTTAATGGAAATTCAGGATCAATTTCGATTAGCCATAATTTTGAAGGATTTTTCCCTAGACTGTTAGTAGGAAATATTCAATCATCATTCCCATCACTAAGCTTCACACACTCATATTATGATTGTACTCTATGTGACTCGGAAACAGATTTTTGGAATAGAATTAATTCAAATTTTTATGATTCATCTATTTACATACCATTATTCCTAAAAAATAATCTCTATACTGAATTAGTAATATATCCAAATTTCTCTCCTTCAAATTTTGATATCCAAATAATTATTTATGATAAAAATGGCAATGAATTACATAATTTCGATCACTTTATGAGTTTTAATAGTAAAGAATCAAAATTAGTTAAGATAAATTTTAACAAATTACTTACTGAATCGTATATTGCTCATAATTCTGCTGTATCTGCTCATATAATTACAAAATTTTCTAGCCAAAAAATTCCTACTCGAATAAAATTTGGATTAGATGTAGGAATCTCTAAAGCACGCTCAAAGTTGCCTTGTAATATTTGTTTTAATGCTAAAGTAGGCAATCCAAGTATTGAAAATAAGCCAGGATCTTTTCATTGGGCGCCAATTTTTGTAAATAACTCAATAATTACTATAGGTAATTTTTCACCTAAAAAAAATTATAATCAAACAGCTAATATTAAAATGAATTTCTATAGAAAAAAAGATTCATCTACAATTACAAAAGAAATTTGTCTTAAACCAAATTCAGAATATCGATTAAACCTAGATGATGAAATAAAAGAATTTTTGATAGATGATGGATGGATTACTATGAAGGCTGACAATCCTTTTGTACATGGATATTACTTTAATTTCCACTCTTCTGGTTCAGTAGCTGGAGATCACGTTTTTTAATCTAAAAAATAAAATTTGAGTTTGCACGGCTCTATTATCTCTCTGCCTTAGTCTCACTGTATATCCTTTGATATCTTCAATATGTTATGTTGTTATTTTTTTTAACCAAGGTTTTGCAATAATTGGTGTTAACACTGTGGTAATAAAACAAATTGCTACTGCAACAGAAAATAAAGTAAGATCTAAAATCCCAATAGAGTATGCTAAAGCAGTAATGGCAAGACCGACAGTTCCTCGTCCGTTTAACAGTGATGCCGTTGCCAAACTTTCCCCTTTTGATAATTTACATAATCTGGCACCAATAAACCCGCCTAGAGTTTTACCAAAAATACCTAGTGCCACCAATGATATCAATAGAAATACGGTTGCATCTAATGATTGACCGCTGAATTTTATTCCCAGAATTGCAAAAAATAATGGTGCAAAAAATCCAAATGTTACTCCAGATAATATTCCGTACGATTTATCGGCTTCCCTCTTACCCAATATTTTTCCACTAAAAATTAATCCTGCAAAGAAAGTCCCTATGATAAAATGAAGACCAGCTAGTTGTGCTAAAAGTGATAATGTTATTGTCATAATTATCAAAATGCCAAACGTGGCTTCCCTAGTCTTAGCTTTTGTAAAGAATAATTCTAATCTGTGTGGGAACCAATAATTGAATTTATGAATCGCAAACGCTAAAAATACAATTCCAACAAGATAGATCAACATAGGAATTATAGATAATCCAATGTCAACTACATCAAGTGAAGTGTTTCCTGTCATGTGTATTTGTAAAATTACTGCAAGTATGACTAGTGTAATTATGTCATCTACTACTGCAACAGACATTACGGTGTTGCCTATTTTTGTTTTTAATATCCCTAATTCTAATAAAATTATGGCACTGACAGGTACGGATGTAACAGACAACAATAATCCAATAAACAGTGATTGAACTAATGATAAACCAAAAAGAATGGATATTTGAAAACCTATGAAAAAAGGTATTACTAGGGAACATACAGATATTATGAATGCGGATTTTCCTGTTTTTCTAAGCTCTCTTAGATCCATTTCAAGTCCTATAAACAACATCATAAAGAAAATTGCAATTGTTGAAATCAGTTCAAGATTTTCATTTGGAATGATAATTCCAAATATTGTGGGTCCAACTATTATCCCTGCAAGTAGTTCACCTCCTAAAGATGGCTGTTTAAACTTGCGAAATAATTCCCCAAGAAGTCTGGCTGCTGCAAGTAATATTACAATATTAACAAATATTTGTTCTAATTCCAAATAATGTTTGAAATGAACCGACTTATTTCAAGATTATCTTTTAGTTTGGTGTCATAATCTTGTTATGCTAATACGATTTGCTTTAATTGCAGATGGGCTTTAGGAAAATCTGTATTTATACAGTTTTATCACAAGTTTTAGCGTTTAGCAATATTTGATTTTTAGAGAAATAAAAAGGACAAAGTATGTGGAACCATTATGTTTTAATTAATTTTTTTATACATTTAAAACTAATCTAGATATTGTTATAACATGTCAATAATTAAATTGTTAAAAGCAAAAATCAAAATTTCAAGACTTCCAAAAAAACAATCCTCTGAAATGTATTCATATTTAATATATCCATGTTTAATGTGCTCATATTTAATGTAAAAATACTATAGTCTATTTTTAATATAATCAATTGATTTGACGGGAGTGGGATCTATTCCATCTAAAACTGCTTTGTATATTGTAGAATAATCTAAGAGATAAATCAAATTGATTACTTTTGATATGATACTACCATTCACTGACATTATTTCTTTATATTCAATTTTATTTTGTTGTAAAAATTCTTTAAGAATTTTCCATCTCTCCTTAGTTCCGATATGATCATCTTGACCCTCAATTAAGATTGGCTGAATAGTGGATTTCCTTTCCCACGAAACAATTCCATTGTGACAAGTTTCTATCACATCTTCAGTAAAAGCATGCATTTTTATATTTTCTTGAAGTGAGTTTTTAAATCTGATTGCAGCAGATTGCAATCCATAAGGATAGTAAATTATTGGAATATCATTAATCCATTTTGCCAGATTAAGAGATGGATTATCATCAGTTAGATTTGATGAATTAATTTTTTTATTGAGTTCTTCCATTTTTTTTATTGATTCAAAAATATCTTGTTTTTTAATTTCAAGTGTTGATTGTAATACATTTAACACAGTATACAAATATGAAGTAAAAGAAGCCCGAGGAGAATGATGTTGTGGAATAATTCTGTGTTTTATTTTATTTTTTATACAATATTCCAACATTCTTCCTCCTGAGGAAAATACGATGATTTTGCTTTTCATCTTATAAGCAGAATCTAAAACAGAAAGTGATTCAATTGTATTGCCAGAAACACTAACAACTACTACCAATGTATTAGAATCAACTGTTTGTGGTAAATGATATCCCTTTACAACATTAACATGAATATTTGTTTTTGATAAAATAGATGAAAATATATCGCCTATAGCCCCCGATCCTCCCATTCCTGCAAATACTATGTCATCAATACGACCAAAATCAATAGGTTCTTGCTTGGACTCAAATGATTCGCGTGCAATCTCTGGCCATTTATCATATATTTTGTACATTCCCTGTGTGTCTACTTTATCTATTGTTGCAATGTCTAGCAATATGATTCAAAATATTCAAAAACAATATAACAATTTGTAAATCTAAAAATCCTTGAGAAGTCTAGAATACATGTTTGCCAGAAGCCGCTTCTCATAAACTGATACAAACGGTAAATCTGTTCTCTAGACACATAATTTGAGATGAAATTTTCTCTATTTGCTCTTCTCTTCCAATGATTTTTAAAAAGCCTGACTCTGATACGAATAATGGATAATACTGTGATTGATTCCTCGCTAAGAACAGTAGAATGGAAAGATAACAAAGTAGTAATGATTGACCAAACCAAACTACCAAATCAGTTAGTCTTTGTAACATATGACGATTATAACCAAGTGGCAGATGCTATTAGAACTCTAGTTGTGAGAGGCGCTCCTGCTATTGGGGTATCTGGCGCTTTTGGCTTGGCTCTAGCGGCGTTACAAAGCAAAGCAGTTACAAAAGATCAACTTGTCTTAGATTTGGAAAAAGCAAGAAAAATCCTATATGAGACAAGACCAACTGCTGTAAATCTAAAATGGGGCTTGGATAAAATTATGAAGATTGTAAATTCTGGAGATACGGTTGAGCAAATCAAACAATTGGTGATTGATGAATCAAAAAAGATGGCAGATGAAGATATCCAAATAAACAAAACTATGGGAAAAAATGGTTCTGTTTTATTTGATAATAACGATACCATAATGACTCATTGTAATGCAGGAGCATTAGCTACTGTAGCTTATGGAACTGCGTTAGGTGTAATTAGAGCAACAAGGGAGAGCGGAAAAAACATCAAAGTTATAGCTACAGAAACTAGACCAATACAACAAGGCTCTAGATTGACAGCGTTTGAGCTAAAGCATGATGGGTTTGATGTTAGTCTGATTCCTGATACTGCGGTAGGATATTCGATGGCAAACGGACTAGTCACCAAGGTAGTTGTTGGTGCTGATAGAATTGTAAGAACTGGCCATGTCTTTAACAAAATCGGAACATATCAGGTAGCAACTATGGCAAAGCAACATGGGATTCCGTTTTACGTAGCAGCACCATTGTCCACTTTTGATATGACTAGTGATGCCAAAGATGTAATTATTGAGATGCGAAAGGGAACCGAAGTTACTGGAATTGGCGATAAAAAAACAGCACCAGATGATATCAACGTGATAAATCCTGCATTTGATATGACTCCGCCTGAGCTGATCTCTGGAATAATTACTGAAAAAGGCGTGGCAAAACCACCATATGAAGAATCTATCAAAAAATTATTTGAAGCTAATTAATAGAAAGTTTTTATTGATTTTATATTGCATTAAATAATATGAGCACTGTCACTGCACAAGCCATTAAAGAATCTCTTAAACAATGCATGGATCCCGAAGTTCCGCTAAACATTGTAGAGATGGGACTAATCTATGGAATTGATGTAGCTGAAGATAATAATGTAAATATCAAAATGACAATGACAACTCAAGGTTGTCCGTTACATGAAACATTGGTTCAAGATGTAACAAGATATGCAAAAAAAGTTCCAGGAGTAAATAATGTCAAAGTAGACATTGTCTGGGAACCAAAATGGACAATGGATAGCATGACTGAGGAAGGAAAAGCAAAAATCAAAAACATGACAAATACAATGACTACACCAGCTCCAATTAATTATGAAATTGCGTTACCTCAAGGAGTTGGTAAATTGGTACAACAAGAAGATGGTTCAATGGTACTAGCTAATGAACATGATCAAGGATTTATGGTTAATCAGGCAATTGTGGATTTTTGGAAATCATGCAATGGACAACGTAAAGTCACTGAACTAGTAGAAATATTTGCACAACAAACAGGACTGCAAAGAAATCAAGTAGAAAAAGAAGTAATGCAGTTACTCCAACAACTACGTGAAGGTGGATTGATCGCAATTCAAAATCAACCAGATGCACCAAATGTTGAATTCAAAAAATAAACTTAGAAAATATAATTTGAATTTGCACCATCAAAATTAATTACAACGCCTGATAGATACTTTATCTTGTTTTCAATGATTGCTTTGACAAAGTTTCCAATTTCTTCAGGTTCCCCAAGTCGTTTCATTGGTAGTGACTTTTTGTATTCATCAATGTTTTCAATTAGCTCTTTTGTTCTATCTGTATTAATTGGACCTGGTGCAATATTGATACAACTGATATTTTTTGCAGCATAGTCTTTGCTTAGAATCTTAAAGACTTCACTAAATGCAGCACGATATGCAGAAGATATTATCAATTTTTTATTTGGCTCTTTAATTACGCTAGAACTAATCAAAAATATGTAACCACCATCATTAATCTTGATGTTTTGTAAAATCATACAAAACCCTAAAAATAATTGATTATGATATTTTTTCCAGTCATCTTCTGTAATATTTGCAAATTCTTTAGCTTCAGGTCCACCTGTGTTGAGTACTAGTATGTCTGTTTGATTATGGTTTTGTACAAATTTTTTAACACTATCTAAATTTGAAGTATCAATATCATCTTTTGATGCTGCAAAAACATCTATCTTTATTGATCTTAACGACTCTGAGATTGCCTTACCCATTCCTCTTGAGCCTCCAAGAACAATCGCTCTCATACTGTTATCATTGTTATTCTGTAATTAAATTTCTTTATGAAAAGTAAACTGGATTTGGAGAATCATTTCTTATAACCATTTCTTATCTTTGTTACTGATATTTTCTGCCTGCTGGTTAAATGTAATTTTGAGATTTCTTAATCATGCAAAAACTTTTAGGACTGTTTCTGTTTGCTGTGCTGATATCAGGAGCATTTTCCTCAAGTTTTGCATTTGCTCAAATACCTACAGCACAAAATGATCAATACTCATTAAATGAGGATTCAATTCTTACTGTTGATTCTAACGGAGTTTTGATAAATGATGCAAATATTGATAATGATTTCTTTGCAATAATTCAGACTAGCGTTGGTTTTGGAATCCTTACGCTAAATTTGAATGGAACATTTACCTATACTCCTAATTCAAATTTTAATTCTGTTGATTCATTTACCTATGTTGCAACCAACGGAACGCATAGTAGTAACAATGCCACAGTTACACTTTTTGTTAATCCCGTTAATGATGCACCAATAGCACAAAATAATACTGCAACAACCCCAGAAAACACCTCAGTAATCATTTCTGTACTAAACAACGACTCTGATGTAGATGGTGATTCACTCACAATTAGTTCTGTAACACAAGGAGCTAATGGAACAGTCACAACAAACAGTACCATTGTAACTTACATTCCAAAGCCAAACTTTCATGGAGTAGACTCTTTCCGTTATACAATATCTGATGGATTGTTAACTGATATTGCAACTGTTTCTGTAACTGTAACTCCATTTGATGATCCTGATGATGATAATGATGATAAAGTCAATATCTGCCATAAAGACAAGAAGACAATTTCTGTTTCAGTAAACGCTATCTCTGCTCATCTAAAGCATGGAGATACAGTTGGAGCATGTGAAAACGACCAGAATCAAAATATTAATAAAAAGTTAATAGAAGAACAGATAACAACACTAAAGAAAGATTTCAAAGCTCAAGAAAAAATACTAAAAGAACAGCTAAAAGCATTAGAGAAAAAATTCAAAGCACAAGAAAAAGAGCTTAAAGAACAACTAAAAGATTTGAAGAAAGACAAGAAATCTAAAGATCATGATGATGACCATGATGATGACGACTAAACTAAAGATTTACGTCTAAAATTATTTTTAATAAGAATTTTTACTAGTTAGATTTCTTTAATTTCTGTAATTGTTCCCAACACAGAATCCATCTTAACAATAGCTTTTTTCTCATCCCAACCAAGTGCAACATACCAGTCACCTGCATCCCCATCATATTTTGTCTCAAGCGTCTTGATGTTTTCTGGTTGAACGTTGTATTCTTTTGCAATACCTGAAACAGCTAAAGAGATTGCATCTCTTTCTTTTTCCAGTCTTCTCTTCATTAATCCTATTCCTGGATTCATACTATCTCTGATTCTTTTGTTCTAATATAGTTAATTCTCAAAATTACCCACAATGTTTAATTTTTTTATTTGATAAATTTACAACGCTTCAAATAACACGATCAAAGAGACATCATAAAATGAAATTAATCCAGAAATTTTCAAATTCATCACTTGCAAAGACTAGCACACTTGTATCTCTAGTTTCCGTTCTAGCAGTTGTTGGGCCATTTGTAGTTGTATCTGCTGGTTTTTGGGATGCAATTTCTCATCTTCAAAAAGAACCTGAATTCTTTTGGAGCATACAGCATATCGTTGTGTATACTGGCGTTTCAATAACTACAAGTGCAGCTATAGTTGGAACCATTCTTTTACTTCGAAATTCTACCAAAAATTCTCTTAAAAATGGAATCATTCTAGTGATTACGGGTTCACTAATTCAGATTGTATCAGGATATGCCGATTCACTTTCACATGAACTTTTTGGAATTGACGGTTTGATATCTTGGTCTCATCAGCCACTAGAATTTGGTCTAGTCTTATCTGCACTGGGTGGATTTCTAATATTAAAAAATCTTGAAAAAACAAAACTCAAAGTACTTTTACCTTTCTCAATAATTTCATTTTTGTTTTTTACAACTTGGCTTGTGTTTAATCTGGTGTTTATTTTTGGCCACACAATACAATGTCTTCCAGTTTACAAGATATTCTTATCTGGATGTTCAATCTTGTAATTTTTTAATTTCATATATGATGAAAAAATAATAATTACTGCACCTACTAGTATCATTATTCCTGGGGGTATCATAACTTCTGAGCCAGCATCTCCCAACTCAATTTGCAAATTTATTTGATTTTTTGAAGGATTTGTCACTTTTACTGTATATGTTCCACTTTTCTCAAAATCAAAATATCCTACAGACATTTTTGTCTGAACACTTTCTTCAGATATTATGTTCTGGTTATTATCTAAAATTTGAACAAATATCTGCTCACCGCTAAATTCCGGCATGAATACTTTGTAATATCCGATACCTTTACCATTCAAACTCAGCTTTAGATCATGCGAATTTGATGATTCTAGTGCAATTTCCTCAGATATTTTGTCTCCTTGTACAAAAACAAACGATATCCAAATCATTCCAATCACACATAACATCACACCAATTTTGAACAAAGAGAATTTCAATTCATCAAGTATGTGAACTGTTTGTTTAATAAAATAATCTGAGGGCTCGGAGGGCTTCGATCCCTCGACCTAGCGGTTCGAAGCCGCTCGCACTATCCAGACTGTGCAACGAGTCCAAACAAGTAAGAATTTAACAGGCCTAAATATCTGTCTAGGTACTTTGAAAATATCAAAAAAAGTAGCTGGAGTTGAATATGCAATTAGGGATATCGTTCTAGCTGCAAGAAAAGTTGAAGAAAAAGGAATGAAAGTTGATTATCTCAACATAGGTGATCCTGTGCAATTTGGTTTTCAACCTCCTGATAATGTAAAAGAGGCAATGATAAATGCAATAAGAAATGGAGAGAACTTTTATTCCACATCAGAAGGTCTCAAAGAACTAAGAGTGGAAATTGCAAAAAAAGAAAATGTAAAAGGATTATCCATCTCACATGATGACGTTTTAATCACAAATGGAGTTTCTGAAGGACTTGATATGGTAATATCCTCTATTGTTGAAGAAGGTGACGAAGTTCTCTTACCTGGTCCATATTATCCACCATATGCCTCGTACGTTAGATTACATGGAGGAATCCCAGTAGAGTTTGCAGTAGACTTGGATAACTCTACGCCTGATATTGAAGATATTAAATCAAAGATTACATCAAAAACAATTGCTATTTGCTTGATCAGTCCAAATAACCCTACAGGTGTAGTATTTAATGAATCATCACTAAAAAAATTAGTAGAAATTGCAAATCAACATAATTTGTATATTATTTGTGATGAGATTTATGATCAAATAATTTTTGATCAAAAATTTGTAGGAATTGGAAAAGTTGCAGGTGATTCGCCAGTTATTGTTCTAAATGGATTCTCCAAAGTCCATCTAATGTCTGGATGGAGAATTGGATACATTGCATTTAATCAATCATCAAAACTTGATGCACTAAGAGAAAATCTTCCAAAACTTGCACGAGTAAGAATTGCTAGTAATCTCCCAGTTCAGTATGCTGCATTAGAGTCGTTGCGAGGACCACAAGGATACATCGCAGAATTTGTATCTGAATTAAAAAAGCGAAGAGATCTTGTTGTAAAACGACTCAATGAAATGCCTGGTTTATCTTGTCCTAATCCAAAAGGCGCGTTCTATGCTTTTCCAAAAATTGAAGATAATAAATTTGGAACTGATAAAGAGTTTGTACAAAAACTTTTAGAAACAAAAGGAGTTTTAACTGTACATGGTTCTG
The DNA here is from genome assembly GCF_025699065.1 of Nitrosarchaeum sp. Classification (NCBI taxonomy): domain Archaea; kingdom Thermoproteati; phylum Nitrososphaerota; class Nitrososphaeria; order Nitrosopumilales; family Nitrosopumilaceae; genus Nitrosarchaeum; species Nitrosarchaeum sp. The sequence continues at coordinate 125,636 of NZ_JAILWF010000002.1, forward strand.
GATTTGGAGAAAAATATGGTAGTGGACACTTTAGATTGGTGTATTTGCCAAGTCTTGAAATTTTAGATTCGGCAATGAACAAAATTGAAGACTTTGTCAGCTAATAACTCCAAACTGAAAACTTTTGTGGAATTATCTCTATAATGCAGTCTGTATTGTCTAATAGTTCTACCGCAGACTTGTTTTGCAAACTTTTGAAATACCTTGCAAGTATTTTTTTTGCAATTTTTTTTACTTTGTTATTTTCTAAAATGATATTTGCGTTTCCTTGACCCATTACTCCAAAAATTGGAGAATTTACTCCTACATCTACACAAAATGCAACTTTGTTATTTTTTTTAACATTTTGTGCCTTTTTGGTTTTAGTGTTTGTACCTACGTAGATTTTTTTTGAACTATACAAATACCATACAGGTACTATATGTGGAATATTTTTACTTCCTATTGTTGTAAGATGTAAAATTTTTTGGGTTTTTAAAAATTCATCTTTGCGGTTCATGGTTTCTAAATCCTAATAGTATCATAAAAATCCCAAAGCCAATCATACCTACTGACACTTTTTCATTGGTAAATTCAGAATTTAAAATAAAATCCTCTACAAATTCTGGTCCCCAAAGTATTAGTTGTCTTACAAGAACTATTCCTGCCATAATTAAAAACAAAGAGCCAACTGCAGTATACCAGTTTCTTCCCCTACGAAAATACTCGTGACTCATTTGCAATACTTAGATAATTTTGATACCTGGATTTTTTATTTTATTTCGTATCATTGCATTTAGCAATAACGGTGTTGATATCTCTGCAAGATATGATAATTCTCCTGGTCCTAAATAAATTGGTCTTAAACCTTTGATTTCATTGATCAAACCGTTTACCACATCAATTGCATCTTTATCATCACCGCATACAAAAATATCATAATCCAGTACCATTGTTGGATTAACAAGCTTCTTTTCTGAAATCACATGAAATGCTGAAACCAACTTTGATTTATTTTTCATATGTTTTAAAACAAGTTGATAAGAAAATGGTTTATTCTCTTTAATTGGAATAAATTCAAATCCTACATCTGTTTTTATCATTGGAACAATTGGAGATACAACTACACAACTATCTTTAACTTGAGATAAAACTTCTGAGCAAACTGAATCAATGTTTTCATAAGGTATTGATAAAATCAAAACATCGCTTTCTTTTGCAACTGAGATATTGTCATTGCCTGTAATTGTTCCATTAATCTGCCCAAATGATTCCTTTACAATATTTGTATATTCATTTGCAGACTCTGATGCCCTTTTTGCATCCCTTGATCCTACAATTACATTGTGATTTTGAGACCATCTAAGAGCAAATCCTTTTCCCATTCCTCCAGTTCCACCAATAATTCCAATTTTCACGATATTCTTCTGAGAATCTTATTATTATCTTTATTTGACATCCGATCATATTGGGCTCAGTTATTTTTCTACGACACGGTCAAGCTAAAAATAACATAGAAAGAATTCTAACTGGAAGAACTCCAAATATTCCATTAACTGAAAAAGGAATCGAACAGGCAGAAAAGACAGCAAAATTCTTAGAGCAAATGAACATATCTGCAATTTATTCTAGTCCTATCGAAAGAGCAAAACACACAGCAGAAATTGTTGCTAAACATAACTCTCTTGATGTAATAACTGATGATAGATTAATTGAACTTGATATGGGAAAATTCACTGGTGTGCCTTATGATGAAATTTTTACTAGTCATGGAAATGTCTTTATGAAATTCTATAATGGTGAGTTAGAAATTGCTCATAATGGTGTTGAGACTTTCACCGAAGTCAAAAAACGTGTACTAAGCATTGTTGATCATGTGATTGAAAAACACCCTGATCAAAACGTTGTACTTGTAACTCATATGGACCCAATCAAAGCAATGTTAGCTACAGTAGTTGATCTTTCACCTACAAATCTATTTGAGCTAATTATTGCAAATGCCTCATTGAACATTTTTAGAGAATACAACCGTAAATTTTCAATTTCTGGAATTAATGTGATGGATCCATCTCGTTTCAATCATGATTGGTAACTAATAATCTTGAAAACCCTTAAATAGAAATTACAGGCCACGTTTCTCAACCGCTGATGAAGAGTATATTTGGTCTATTCTTAGTATTGGCAATTTTGGTAATCATTCCAGCAGCAGAATATGCACTTGCTGCAGGTGACGAGCCTGGTGAATATCTTGATCGTAGAGTAGTAATTTGGAATTTATTTTATAGAATGATGACTGTGGCATTTACAGTGGGTGCAGTTGTATCTGGAACTATCATCTGGCTATGTTGGAGATTCAGAGAATCAAATCCAAAAGCCACTCCAACTCCATATGAAAAGGAAGGAGTTTGGTAAAAATGGGACATCATTCTAACTGGCCAGAATGGGTTTATGTTGGAGTTGTAATTGCACTAATGTGTTGGGTAGGTGCAGAAGCTTGGAATGCTGAAAGACTTGTCGAACATGTTCCAGCAGATGCCGAAGTTATCAAAGTCACTGGTCAACAATGGTTCTGGACATTTGAGCATGAAGACGGAACAAAAGAAATTGGTGAACTACATGTTAAAGTCGGCAAAGCTTACAAATTTGAAATAATGTCCAAAGATGTCAATCACTCATTTAATATTCATGATTATGTTGTATTGATGGATGCAGTACCTGGCAGAGTCAATACTGTATGGTTTGCTCCAATGGAAGCTGGCGAACATGATATTCAATGCAGAGAATATTGTGGACTAATTCACTATAACATGCGTGGTAAACTAATCATAGAGGATGATTCATCTTGATGCTAACTCTTTTATCTAAACTTTCAAGTGAGGAGAATTATCAATGGTTCTAGAATTACAAAAGCCACGTCCAATTTGGCAAATAATGTTTTCTACACATCATACTGATGTAGGCTTACTATACCTCATCACATCTCTTGCATTCTTGTTTATGGGTGGTGCATTAGCACTTGCAATTAGAGCAGAGCTGTTCTTCCCTGGAGCACAAATCATCACAGATGCTATGACCTTTAACAGAATTTTTACCGTGCATGGAACAACACTGATCTTCTTGTTTATCATACCATTTGCATCGGCAGTTGGTAACTACTTTGTACCAATTATGGTACGATACAAAGACATGGCATATCCAAAATTAAATGCAATAGCATTTTGGATGATTCCTCCTTCTGGTGCTCTAATTTGGTTAGGCTTTGCTGACTTTACTTGGTATGCAACTCCGCCATATTCTATTATCAGTGCACCTGGTCCTGCAGCAGATATGTGGATATTTGGCCTAAAGATTTTGGGAGTCTCTTCAGTATTGGGAGCAATTAACTTTGTTGTTACTATTCTAAAATGTAAACATCCAGACATGTCAATTGGACAAGTGCCCTTACTTGCTTGGTCATTTTTAACATCATCTTTAATCATTATTGTTGCAATTCCAACATTTGCTGCAGCCTTGTTGATGTTGTTAACTGATAGATTAGGAGTATCTGGATTCTTTAATCCTGCAATGGGTGGAGATCCAATTGCATATGCACACTTGTTTTGGTTTACATTCCATCCTGAAGTGTATGTGCTAGTCATTCCAGCAATTGGAATGATGTATGAAATTATTCCAAGATTTTCAAGGAAACCAATCTTTAGTCACAGTTCTGGAATCTTTGCCTTTGTATTATTATCAATAGTTAGTTTCTCATCTTGGGCGCATCACATGTATGCTACAGGAATGTCATTTACTGAAAAAACAGTATTTATGATTGGAACACTAGCTGCAGTACCGGCATCTGCAATGCACGTCTTTAACTTTATTGCAACAATGTGGAATGGTAGAATAAAGTTTTCAACACCAATGATGTGGGCAGTTGGAGGAATTGCATTATTCTTCTCAGCAGGAGCAGGTGGAGTAGTAAATGCTGCAATGCCACTTGACTTTCAGACACATGACAGCTATTGGGTAGTTGGTCACTTCCACCTCTTTGTAATGGGAACAATCGCATTTGGCTCTATAGGTTATCTATACTACATGTTCCCATATGTTACTGGTAGAATGTATAATGAAAATATGGGTAAAGTTCATTTTGTAATGTCATTTGTAGGAACAGTTCTAGTATTTTTCACACAACACGTCCTTGGTCTATATGGAATGCCAAGAAGAATTTTCGATTATCCTCCAATCCCAGAATGGATTGCTATGAACCAAATTGCATCCGTAGGTGCTATGATTATTGGTGTCAGTATGGTAATATTTTTGATAAATATGATTCACAGTTCTGCAAAAGGAAAATTAGCAGATACAGACGATCCGTTCAACTTGGGTGGCAAATACTATTATCCATTTGAATCAAAGAATCCACATCATCATTAGGAGAAATATGAAATGAATCAAGACACTCAAAATATTTACAGAACAACCCCTGCAAGAACTGGAAAAATGATGGCCATAATGTTGGGCATTTGTATTGTTGGTGGTGCAATATTTTTTGGCATGTGGGATTACTGGACTTCTCAACCAGCACCTGTAGTTGCATTAATGGCAGGCGAATCTGAACATGGGCTTCAACCAGGTGTAGCAACTGGAAAACATATCGAAGTTACTTTGAATTTTGTTGAATCATCTGATTTTAGAACATTAGCGTTTAATGCATTACCTGGCGAAGAAGGACACAATCCTGTTATTAATGCAAATGTTGGTGATGAAATTGTATTTAATGTAGCAAATGTTGGAAAGTCGTTTCATTCATTTGGTGTAACTAAAGCATCCGAAGGATTTGCCGGAATTATTCCAGGAAGTGAAATTGCATCTGCAAACAATCCATTAAAACCTGGTGAAGATGGAATGTCTGAATTTATTCCAGCTGAAGAAGGAACTTACTATTACATCTGTACTGTTCCTGGTCATAGAGAACAAGGAATGGTCGGAGAGATTATAGTTAGTGCCGCAGAAGCTGGAGATGCACCAAAGGCTGCAGCAGCTCCAACTGGTGTTCACCATGATTTTAGTGTAGACTTTGTTGAATCATCTGATTTTAGAACATTAGCGTTTAATGCATTACCTGGCGAAGAAGGACACAATCCTGAATTTCGTGTAAATTCTGGTGATGAAATTACATTTACTACTGTAAATGCAGGTAAATCATTTCATTCATTTGGAATTGTATCAAATCCAGAAGACTTCAATAATGTTCTTTGGAACTCTGCTATTGCATCTCCAAATAATCCTTTAAAACCAGGTCAAGATGGTAGTGTAACATTTACTGCAGGTGCCCCAGGAACTTACTATTACATCTGTACAGTTCCAGGACATGCATTGCAAGGAATGCAAGGTTCATTCATAGTAGAATAGATTGGCTCTAAAATATCTGGCATTAACATCACTAGTAATTTTGTATTCTCTTATGTTTATTGGTGGATACATTTCATCGGCTGGACTTGGACTAACATGTCCTGAATGGCCATTATGTCCAAATGGAATAATGCCTAATGAAGAATATTTTATTGAATGGACTCATAGATTGATTGCTGCAACTACCGGTGCTCTTGTAATTGCGACTACAGTAGGAAGCTGGATTAACAAAAATGCTGGACGAAAGATGCGATTTACTAGTACTTTTGCATCTACACTTGTAGTTACTCAAATTACACTTGGTGCACTAGTAATTGATCTAAAACTACACGCTGTACTTGTTGCAATTCACTTGGGTGTTGGAATATTACTATTTTCAATGGTTTTACTAACCACATTATTTGCATTTAGAATTGCAAAAAAACCAATAGAATCTACAGTTTAGACTTTAATTTTATTTTTTTTGGAATGTAGATATATGCTATGACTATTCCTAATGTAATGGCTCCAAAAGTGATTGCCATGATGAAAATATATCCAAATGGATTTTGCGTACCCATGTTAAAAGTATAAGTAAGAACTTCTGGGCTACCTTCCATATCATATAGATCAACTTTTACAATATGATTTCCTGAATTTTTCCAAACATAATCTGTTTCATAATGACCTCCTTTGTGTAACTCTGGATTGATTGCATCGATTTGTTGATCATTATAAAAAAATCTAACCCCCATAGTAAACTGATCTACTTCATTAAATTCACTATCTCCAACTCTAAATAATATCTGAGATTTTTCTCCTATCTGTGGAAATTCTGGTAGTGTTGCAACTTGTACCCTATACCCACCAAGAAACTCTTCAGCAGAATTAAACATTGAATGAGCATATGCGTCAGAAAATAAGGGAATGCTAATTGTAACTAACATAAACATAATGATGACTGATCGTACTTTTGTCATTATGAATTCTATAATTTTGCATAAATATAGTGTTAATCAATTTTTGTTGGAAAATCTTCAAAACCTTTAAATCCTTATTGGCAAGACACTGAAATGTTGACTATCGTAAGCAAATCAATCGATATTAAAACACCTATAGAAAATGTATTTACCTATTTTGCAAGACCGGAACACGTTTCTGATCAAATCAAAAATGATGCAGTAGGCATGACTGTAATTCCTATGGATATTAAAGAAGGAATGGGTGTAGGAACAACATTTAGAATAATTGGTGACTTTAATGGTAAACGATTAGAATGGGATTGTGAAACAACTGAATTTGTCAGAAATGAAAGAATCTCTGCAAAACAAATTTCAGGACCATTTAAGCACTGGAAAATTACTAATGAATTCAAATCATTAGGTGACAATTTGACCAAAGTAACAATGTCTGTAGATTACGCAATGCCATTTGGTCCATTAGGAGCAATTTTGGATAAAGCAAAGTTTGCAAAATCTGCTGAACGTGGAATGGAAACAGCACTTTACAATGTTAGAGGACTACTTGAAGGAAATGGTTCAATTCCAGTATACATCACATTAGATGCATACCAAAAATTACTTGCTGAAAAGAAAAAAATGAATGATGTTCCAGTTTCAACAGCACTTACTGCAATTCTTGAAAAATATGCTGAAATTGAAGCAAAAGCTCAAAATTAAATTTTCATTTCTATAACAATCTTAAGATTAATAACAACTCGAAGATTTTCTATTTTTGTGGGTCTATGGCGCAGCCAGGTAGCGCACCGGACTCTTAATCCGGTTGTCGTGGGTCCGAATCCCACTAGACCCGCTTTTTTGTTAAATTAATTTCAATGTGAAAAAAATTTTAAAATAATTTTAATTTTGTAAATCTGATAATAATTCTAAATCTAATTCAAACTCTTTTGGCAATCCTTTCCACCAATTATTATCTGTCATTCAAAATGTCTTGTAATTTGTTAGCTTATAGATCTTTCTAAATCTGGATTAGATGTTGAATTTTTATTCTCTGAACTTTTACAATATTTTTTTGCCAAGTTTAATAACTCATCTACTCCAATTGGTTTTGAAATTACCGAAATCAAACCTTGTTTAAGAGCTAGTTTATTTTTTTCATAAAATTCAGAATATCCTGTTACTATTACCACCTTTGCATTTTTATCAAATTCTATAATTTGAGAAAATGCATCATAACCATCCATTTTTGGCAAGATTCCATCCATCACTACTAAATCAGGACGTATATTCTTGTATTTTGATATGGCCTCCTCACCATCAATGGCTGTTTGAACACTAAATCTATTGATTTCCAGTGTTTCTACATACAAATTTAATAATTCTTCATCATCTTCAACAATTAAAATCACTGTCATGTTCTCAGTATGATGCTCTTAAGATATTAATTAAATTTAGGATTGTAAAATTTAATACAAATAAGTAATTTTTCTCCTTCGCTAATCAATTAATGCGTAAATCTCACAAAAACATATTATCTAATTACTACACTAATCTATGTGAAATTAAGAGGTTTCATTTATGGATAATTTAGAATATAAACACAATAAAAGTAAAAAAGATCATAATCCCATTATTTTTCTAGCATCTGTTTTATTGGGAATAACACTCCTTTATCAGGTAAAGCCGTTTTTAGAAGACTCGCAATTTATCTTGATTTCTATCCCTGCATATGCAATTATTCCTGGAATATTGATTTTATTTTCATTTATTCTTACAATCAAATTATACAAACAGAATAATTTTCAATCAAAGGCATTTGCACTCTTTACCATAGGTGTTTCATTTTGGTTTATCGCAGAACAAATTTGGTTTATCTATGAAGATATCTATAATGTAGATCCTTTTCCTTCAATTGCTGACATTTTTTATGTAGGTGCATATCCATTTTTTGTTGGCTTTCTTTTATTATCATTAAAGCCAATCAAAAAATTAATAACAAAAAAGATTTGGTTATTTGCCTTTTTGCTATCACTTTCATTTGTAATTCCATCTATGATAGGATATTTTAATTCATTTGATGAAGATGAAGGATTAGATGTTTTTTCCAAATCTGTTTTATTATTATATCCTATAATGTCTGGATTTCAATTAGCTCCTGCTATTGTTGGAATTTTGTTTATGGTAAAAAAAAGCATTAACTATTCATGGATGTTAATGTTGTTTGCATTTCTGATTTATAGTGTCTCTGATACATTCTATCTTTTTTCAGAATTAAATGGCACATATCATGATGGACATCCTGTTGATGTAATGTATCTGTATAGTTATATTTTGTTAATATTTTCTGTTTATAGTCGCATAAAAATTTCCAATAATTCTGATATTCATAATAATGAGATATTTTTTAATGAAAATATAAAATTTGAAACTATTACAAAGTATGGTATTCCGCTGACATTGATGATATTTTCAATGATTGTTGTTATCTCTATGATCAATGTGTTCTACTTAACTCCTCAAGAGGAATTATCAGTTGAATATGTTGTATTTGGAGTTATTGCAATACTTATTGTGTTTACTGTTATAATTCTCACAATTAACAGAAATCTCACAAAATTTGTTCAAATGAAGACTGTAGATCTTGAAAAACAACGAAGTAGTTTAGAAGAGCTAATTGAAGAAAAAACACAAGCAGTACTCAAAGCTGAAAGATTATCTGCTATTGGAGAACTATCTGGTCGTTTAGCACACGATCTAAGAAATCCATTATCTGTAATGAAAATGTCTGTTGATTTGATAAAACAACATCCTGCAGATGCAAAAATTTCTGATACCGTCATTACTAAAAGACTTGAATTAATTGAAAAAAGTATCGATAGAATATCTCATCAAGTAGATGATGTGTTAGGTTATGTTAGAAATTCTCCATTAAAGCCTACTTCTGCATCTCTTAGAGAATTAATTTTAACATCAATTGACAAGGTCAACGTGCCACATGATGTTATAATTACTGTCTCAGATACTGATGTAATTATAACTTGTGATGTAGTGAAAATTGATGCCGTTTTCATTAATCTTATTGTGAATGCAATTCAGGCAATGAATCAGGGAGGTACACTTGAAATAAATATTAAAACATATGGTGATTATGCTGTTATTGATTTTATTGATTCAGGTTTAGGTATTCCTGAAGATTTTATAAATAAAATATTTGAACCTCTATTTACTACAAAACAAAAAGGAACAGGACTGGGTCTAGCTAGCTGTAAAAATATTATTGAACAACACAATGGAAGTATTACTGTAAAAAATAACCCAACTACATTTACAATCAAAATACCAAAAACATATGATGAGTTAGGTAGACAATAATCTCGATATTTCTAAAGTTTTCTTAAAAGCGTAAATCTGCTTTTGTCTGGTTCTATTTCTTCATGCATATCCACATTACTGATTATTTTTACTTTATACTCTAGCCATCTTTTTTGCATATTTCTAAATTTAGAATTATTATTGATTTGTTTTTCTGATTCGTCATATCTTTCACAGTTCATAATGTATTTTCTAGATACTCGATACATTTCAGAAATTCCTTTCTCTAAAACATCGTCTTCAAGATAGTTCAATAGCTGATGAGTAAATACAAAATCAACTGATGAGTTTTCAAAAGGCAAGTCTATAATTGATGCTTTTTTAAAATTAACCGTTGGTTTTTTTGATTTTGCAATATCTAATGCGGTGTCGTTTAAATCTGCACCATACACATCAAATGATTCAGGAAATAATCGTAAATCAATCCCGGTACCGCATCCTATCTCTAATACACTTGTACAACGCAATGAAACTACCAAATCTCTGACAAACTTTGCAAATTCTTCATTGAATTTGTATTCGTTTTCGTTTGCATATTTATCCCAAAACTCTTTATCATAATTCATAAAATGTTTTCATTTGTCTTGTATTTGATATTATTTGTTTAATGTTGACACTTACAGGGAACAAGTTTTGTATCAAATGTGCAATCATGAGGTCCGTCTGATCTGTTATCCATTGGAATCTCTTTCATGCAATCATCATGGCGACCTCTTCTACAAAACCAGCAGATCTCTTCTGTATTTCCAGTTGAGCAAGATTCCATACTTGTATTGCTATATTTGTGGGTAAAAAACTTCTTGGAATGTTAGATAAAGGTTAACCATGGTAAAAATCTCTCATCTTTTCCCATTGTGACATCTGAAAATAGTTTTTGTAATTCTTTTGTGGTCTTTCCCATCTTTGCATTTCCAATTATCACTTTATCAATTTGTGTAACTGATTTTACTTCCGCAGCGGTTCCTGTCATAAATATCTCATCAGCAGAATACAAATCTCCTCTTTCAAGATCTCTTTCTATTACATATCCGCCATTTTCTTCAATGATTTGGATTACACTATCACGCGTAATTCCTTCTAAACCTCCTGCTGAAAGTGGGGGAGTTTGAATTGTATTGTCTTTTACAATGAAAATATTCTCTGCGCTGCCTTCTGCAACTTTTCCATTTATGTTTAACATTATTGCTTCATCATATCCATTCTCTAGTGCTTCGACTCTAGCTAGTGCAGCATTTGCATAGTTTGAAGCTGCTTTTGCCTGCATTGGTTGTGATCTAGAATCAATCTTTATCCAACTTGAAACTTTACATTTTGCGCCAGAGAATTTTCCAGCCTTCCCTTCTCCCATGTTCCATTCCCAACAAGCAATTGAAACATCAACTTTGTTTGGAGTTGGTGTAAGGCCCATTGTACCAAAACCATAGTATGCCAATGGTCTAATGTAGCATTCTTTTAACCCGTTAGCTTTTACTGTTTTAATTATTGCATCTGTTATCTCTTTTTTTGAATATTGCATCTTCATAGAATATAATTTTGCTGAATTAAACAGTCTGTCTACATGTTCTTCTAATCTGAAAATTGCTGATCCCTTTGGTGTATTATAACATCTAATCCCTTCAAAGATCGATGTTGAATAATGCAAGGCATGAGTAAGTACATGTACTTTGGCATCTTTGAATGGTACTAATTTTCCATTCATCCAAATTTTGCCAATTTCCTTCATAGGAAAGAGAAAATATTATGCCAATTTAAAGAATATCTTTGGGATTGGTAGAATTTATTCAAAATTGTTTATGATGTTGATTACTCTGCAAGTCCTAAATACAGCATAAACCAATTTAGATTATGGAGTGGGTATTAGGTTTTTCTGCAATTATTCTTTTAATCGTGGGTTTGGTTGGTCAGGCATTTGAATTAAGAAAAATTAGAATTGATTCTACTCAACTAGGCTCAGCTAATATTTTTCTTAACAAGAAAAATTTCAAGTGGTATGCAATAATTATTGTAGGCATGATTATTTGGTATATAGCTGAGCGTATGTGAAGATTCTATATAGATCACATCTATATACTTGAAAATGCTAGTATTATTATCGCGTGTTTAGGGTAACGCCGGACTAAATCTAGATAAGGTCCAAGAACAAACCCTTATTGGCGGTAAAGGTGAAAACCCTTAACGCCTCTTTAACTCAATTAAATAAAATTAATCTTTGATATTTCTTGATGAATCACGTTTATAGCTTTTCTGATACTATCTTTAGAATCTTCAATCACAATAATTATTCTTGAAGTCTCTTCTTGTGCATCCATATTCAAAATGTTTAATCCTACTTCACCAATCTTTGCACTAGTTCGTGATGCTACTTGTTGTACTCTCCACATCTCATCTCCGATTAGTGTTATTACCCCTCGGTTGTATGTAATTGATGCAAGTGGATCAAATCCAAGGAAATATTTTTCATTTCTTTTAACGTAATCTGCATCTAAAAATAATATTCTTGAAAATTCAACACCATCTTTAGTAAATGGTGATAAAATTATGTATTCGCTATAGCGTTTGTCTTTTTCTAATGATACTAGTAATTTCTGTGCTGCATTTGTTTCAATTTTAAAAATTGCACAATTTTCTTTTCCCGTTACAATCTTGATTGGATGACCGTTTTTACTATCTGGAACTCGTTTAATTGTAGTAGTTTTTGATGGTTCTTTCATATTTGTAACAATAATTGGCATATCTACTCCGTTTTCTACGATCTCTTTGATTGCAATAGGATCCAAAATTTTCATTCCAAACATTCCTGCTAGTCTTGCTTCATTGTATGATAATTCATCTACTTCCGTCAATCCATTTTCAACAATTTTTGGATCTGCAGACACTACAGAACTGTCTTTTTCAAAATCTATTCTGGTTTCATATTTTTTATGAAATAGTATTCCAAGATCAGCTGCAGTTCTATCGGAACCTCCTCGTTCATACGTAGTAACTACTCCCTCTGGAGTTTTTCCTATAAAGCCTCCAATTGCAACTACCTCGTTTTCATCTACTAGTTCAGCTGTTTTTCCAAGATTTTCTCTTGATTTAGATGCAAGAAAATTTGTTGATTCTATATTATGATCCGTTATTATTGGCCAGTCATCATAACTTACTGCGTTTGATTTTATTCCATTACTTCTTAGAATATGATTCATTACATGTGAAATTAGAATTTCTCCTGAAAATGCCAATGATCGTGAACGTACCTCATTTGCAAATTCTTTTTTTAATAATGCTTCATCTAATGCCGTTTCAGCTTTTTTTAGGAACAAATCTATGCTTTTTTGACAATCTTCTTTATTTTCAGAATTTACAAATTTCATGATTTTTTCATAACATGATTTTATGACATCCAAATTTGCTTTTTTACCACTTTCAACATTTCTTCCCTGCTCTAAGATTACATCTGTAAGTGAGCGTTTTTTTCCATTTTGAATTGTAAGTGGTGCTGAAAATACGGCAATAATTTTAGAATCTTTTTTTAAATCATTAATTCTGTCTATAATTAGTGGTATTGAAATGCCATCAATGCCAATAGCACTACCACCAAATTTGGCTACGACTAACTTTGTCATGATACTTTAACAAAAATAATTGGTTATCTATTAAGGATTGGATCAAGATTGCATCAATTTTTTGATTATGTTGTATGCATTAATTGCTCCACTAGTCTGTACTGGATTTCTCCTCTGCTCTAGTTTTTCAATGATTAATTTGTCGATTTTGTAAATATCCTCAAAAACAAACCCTTCTTCTTTTGCGTTATCTTCTTGTTCAAAATGCCCCTTTATTGGAATAAAAATCCCAGGCGTACCATACACTTTTGATTCATCTATAGTTGATTTTCCTGCAAGCGATACTATCACGTCTGCTGCAAAAATTATCTCATGGAGGTTATCTACAAATCCCAAATTTCTTACAGTTTCTCCAAATTTTTTATTCAAAGATGGACCTAAAACTATTACTACATCAATATCGTTTTTTATTTTTGAAATTGATTCTATTGTTTTTTCAATTAGATATATGCCGGCATCTGTTCCTCCTACTGAAATCACTATAGTTTTTTTATCAAATGAAAACTTTTTCCGAAGTTCGTCTCTAGAAAAACTTGTTTGTCTTACAATTGGTCCAACTCTTCTGATATTTCCCTCATCAGTCCCATTTTCAGGAATAATCACAGTATCGCAATTTTTCATAATTTTCTGCATAGATCTATTCATCCTTTTTTCAATAAATGATGTTATGCCATTTACAAAATTAGTTTGTATGATATCCGTAATCAAGACAGTCGGTATTTTTTTATTTTGAGCCACAGTAAGTGAAGCAAAGTCTTCATCACTTACAATTAATCTTGGTTTATCTTTTTGTATGATCTCTTCAGAAATTTTTTTACATCTTTTATAGTATTGATAATAATTCCAAAGCCATCTAGTTGAATTTTTTAGCTTTCCGTTTTCTATAATAAATGATGGAGGAATATACACATCTTCAACTTCAAAATTTAAATTTTTTAGAATTTTTGTAGCACTACTTCCTGTGATAAATTTAGTAGAAATGTTTTGAAAATTATTTGCAATTGCTATGTCTCTTGTAACATGGCCTAATCCTATTGGACTAGAAAAAAAATCTAAATCTATCATATTTGTATGAAATTCTGATCAAATTTCTAGATTATTACTTGTCTCAAAGTTTAAATGGTTTTTAACAAGGTAGGTTTTCGGGCTCATGGTCCAGATCGGTTATGACGTCGCCCTTACACGGCGAAAATCCAGGGTTCAAATCCCTGTGGGCCCATGTCCTTTTTTAGGAATAAAATTAGATGCAAATTCTTGTTTTGTGATATGTGTTGCAAGTGGAACTTTTTACAGAAATGGTTTTAGGTATTAATTTTCATGTTTCTTGATTCAATGTTTTTATTCTTCCTTTGTATTTTTCTTTGTACAAAGATCTACAAGATGTACAACAAAAGAATCTCTCAAAATTTGCAATTTTAAGAACATGCGGTTTGTCCAAAATTGGACCCTTACACAAATCACATGTCATTTTTAAAATCATATTTTTTGTTATTTTTACATCATGTTTTTTTGTTGATCTTGTCTTTATGTTTTCAAAATATTTTTCAGTCTTGTCTTCAAGCATTCCAAGATCAATTATTGGCGATATGGATTTTATCAATCCGACATTTACCAATCTCTCATATCTTGCTTGAACAGTAGGTGTACTTACTTTGATCTCTCTTGATATCTGTCTAAATGATTTTCTTCCGTCTTTTATCAGTGATTCAATTATTGCAATATCCATATCGTCTGGCTGAAATGGCACATGCCTAATTACTTGTGAGAATATTTATCATTTTACAATTGTAAAGTACACTATTATTGTATACGCATCTTCATAGATTATTCATGTCACATCAAATCACAATAAAAAAATCTCTTGTTCTTACTTTGTTTATCTTATTTTCTCTAATTTTTGTTGGCGGCGTATTTGCAGCTACAAATGAAATTGCAATTGGTGCTGGAAATGAATTATCTTATCCTTCATGGCTAATGATTGCTTATCTAGCTGGTCTATCCATGATAATTTTACCTTGTACACTTCCGCTAGTATTCATTATTGTCCCTCTTAGTATGGGTAAAGGTGCAAAAAAAGGACTTGGTATGGCCATATTATTTGGTATAGGTCTTACGATAACAATTGCATTTTATGGATTTGGAATTGGTGTACTTGGTCAAACGGCTGATTTGGATCGTATTTCAGTTTTTATGTTTTTGATTGCAGGTATTGCAGCATTTCTTTTTGGTTTGTCACAGCTAAAGTTATTTGAATTAAAACTACCTACGTACTCTGGTACTCCCAACTTTATTCAAAAACGAGGAGATTATTCAAAATCATTTTTCATGGGATTGTTATTAGGAAATGCAGGTGTTGGTTGTCCAAATCCTATGTTTTATTGGTTATTAATTTACATCGCAGGAACTGGTAATATGGAGATAGGTGCAAGTCTAGGCGCAGTACATGGAGTAGGAAGAGCAATCCCTTTAATTCTTTTATCTGTCTTGGCAGTCATTGGCGTAAATGCTACAAAAGGAATTACTGCAAACAAAATAACAATTGAAAAACTTACTGGATGGATGTTGATAGTGCTTGGAGCATTTTTAATAATTAATGGTATACCTGGTGGTCATGAATGGTATGAATCTACATTTGTACACATTGCATGGAATAATTTTGTTTCAACATTATCTCTTCCTCCAGAATTTCATATTAGCCAGCATACTCATCACTATGATATTCAAATGCCACAAGAATTTGCTCCTGTTTTATTTAGTGCACTGCTTATATTTCCAATCATATGGTATTTTACTCGAAAAAAGGAAATGATAACATGAAAGATCCTGTTTGTGGAATGGATGTTGGAGAAAAAGGTGATTTGTTAGAACATGAAGGAAAACAATATCGATTTTGTTGTGCTAGTTGTAAATGGGCTTTTGAGCAGAATCCTAAACAATTCATAAAATCATGACTGTGCTGGTTCTCACCACTCCTGGATGCTCTAATTGTAATGTGCTTGAAAAAATGTTAGATAAACTAGGCATAAAATATGATCTTATTGATGTAACTGAAAAACCGGAATATTTGGAAAAATACCCTATATTTATGGCACCTGGTTTAGTGATTAATGGAAAACTCGAGTTTACTGGTATTCCCAAAAAAGAAGATTTGGAAAAAAAATTCTCTTAGTCTCGCTAATGTTTTTTACTCTGTTTGTGATGAGATTTTCAAATGACTGACTATTCTATGAATGAGAAGATGATCCTTGTCCAATATGCTATTAAAAAATATGAAAATGAAGAAACTGTCATTGAAAAATTAAAGACTATTTTAAGTGAAAAGGATATTCAAAGAAATATTGATACTTTAATTGGAACTCAGAGAGTAAGAAGAATAGGACCAGAAATTCTTCAAAACAATGAAAGCCATACTGAAATTCCTGATCTGCCAGATAATCTAAAGCCAATAGTTGACCAACTCTAACATTTGGAAATTCTTTTTACCATGGTAACAAGTAGCCCTGTGAGGTAAAATTGTTAGAAGAAATATTTGGTCAGATTGGTAACTTTACTCCGGCTATTATTGCTGGACTTGGATTAACATTAGGAATACAACATGCATTTGAAGCAGATCACATTACTGCTGTTTCTACTCAACTGACAAATTCTAATACGAATCAATCAAAAAAACAACTTTTCAAAATAAGTCTAACAAAATCATCACTACTTGGAGCAATCTGGGGAGCAGGACATACTACTACTTTGATACTAGTTGGTTTGATAGTTTATGGTTTTACACTTACAATAAACAAAGAAATTTTTTCTGGTTTTGAATTTTTAGTTGGATTGATGTTAATTTTATTAGCAATTACAAGAATATCAAATAAAAATATTCTAAAAATTAAACATAGACATCCACATACACATAATGACGGTTCAATTCATTTTGATGAACACAATCATCATGATAATAATCACTCTCATAATCATAAATCATATTTAATCGGAATGATTCACGGTCTTGCTGGAAGTGGAACGCTTATTGTTATGACCTCAGGCATGATTCTTAGTCTTCCTTCAGCATTAACATTCATTGGAATATTTGGATTGGGCTCTGTTATTGGAATGTCTCTAATCGGAGGATTACTTGGTATTCCATTTGGTTTATCAAATAATACTAGAGCAAAAACAATAATGAAGTACTTGACATGTTCTCTTAGCTTTGTTTTAGGCTTGTCTATTGTTTATCAAATAGGCATTATAGAAAATTTATTTCGATTTTAAAAGCCACGCAGTCCTTCTGGGCGCATAATTTCTGGATGCTGCTTCATCCAATTTATTTTATCTAACATAGCCTGTTTGTCTTGTGGAAATGTGCCCTTAATTGTATATGCGTTTGAACCATGGTTTGCTCTAAAAATTATTTCTTCCTTAGTTTCTATCTGACTGATTAAATCATATAACTCTTCAAGGGACTCATCATCAGTAATTCGAATAAATGGCTCTCCAAATTTTTCCAAAAATTCTTGTTTAATTCCATTTTCTAAATAGAGAGTTAATGCTCCTACATAATTAGGAGAACAAGCACTGATTACTTCTGCTGTTCCTTTAATGTGTTCTTTTGAATACGTTTTTCCACCCAATCCTAAAATTATCATACATGACATTATGTAACCAGCATCTTTTGCTTTGTTAACCGATTTGATAATTGTTTTTGCAATAGCTCCTTTTGTTACTTTTTTTAAAACAATGTCAGAACCACTTTCAATTCCCAAATACAACATATCTAATCCAGCTTCATGCATTTTCTTTAACTCCTCCGGAGTTTTCTTTAAGATGTTCATTGGCATTGCATAGCATGAAATTCTTTCTAGATTAGAAAATTTTTCATAAAGATATTTTACAATTTTAACAATGTATTCTGAATCAAGATTTAGAGCATCTCCGTCTGCCAAAAATATTTTTCTAGTATCTGGTAGTTGTTTTGCCATCAGATCAATTTCCATTTTCACTTCATCCCATGGTTTTTCTGAATATTGTTTTGATCTGTACATATCACAAAAAGAGCATTCATTAAAGGAGCATCCTAGAGTTACTTGAAAAATTAATGATCTTGCCTCAGAGGGAGGTCTGTACAAAGGTGCATCATAGTTTAACATCATTTTACTTCACAAGAATTGCTTGATTATGTTTTTTATACTTTCTAATATCTATCAGATAAATAAAACCCATAATGCCTTTTAATTGATGAATGCAAGAATTTCATAGATTATGGCAAACGATCCAGAATCAAAGAGACTAATGTGGTTTATTTTTACAGGCTCAAGGGGTGGACTAACTCGTCTACGCATCATATCTCTGCTTAAAAAAACCCCACTTAACACAAATCAATTATCCAAGGAATTGGGCTTTGATTATAAGGCTATTCAACATCATATCAAAATTCTTGAAAAAAATAACATGATTACAAAAGTTGGAGAAAAATACAATGTTATGTATTTTATATCTACATTTTTAGAAACCAATATGGAGACATTTGAAGAAATTGAAGGAAAACTGGATAAAAGTAAATAAAAGATTAGGAGATATTTCTCTCTAAATGGAATCCAATTCTCTACTACTATCTATCGTTTCCATTGCTAATATGGTGGTACTTGTGGTCTTAATTTGCATTTTTGGAAAAATATACTCAAAGACAAGAGCCCAGCTTCCTTTAGGTATGATTGTAGTTGCAGGTATGCTGTTCCTTCATAATGTTATTGGGGCATTTGCATACTTCTCAATGGATGAGCTTTTTTCATATGAAATATTCCCATACATGTTAGGAGTTGGTATTGCTGAACTAGCAGGATTGTTGATTTTCTTGAAAATCACTTTAGACTAGTTTAATTGTAGAGTGAAACTAATAATTTTATGCTAAAAAAATATAACAAATATTTTTCACTTAACAAAAACATTCTTATCGCTTTTGCGGCGTCAATTATAATCTCTGCAATTGTTGCTCAAATATTATCTGAACAAGCAGCTTATCTTAATACTAGTTATACACTGTTAGTTGATTACGTGGTTTATTTTTCTACGTTTGGTAGTTTGTATTATTTAGATAACAGAAAAAAATATTTGCTTGAATCTGGTAAAACTGATAAAGCAAGATTAAAACACGATCTAATTAAAATTATTACATCACTTGGAATAGGTGAGGTAATCTACACAATAGTAAGGTGGTTCTTACAATATTATTTCTTAACAATAAATTATGATGCATATCTTGCTTCTATAGTATCGCAAGTTATATCTACAATAATTTACATGATAGTAATTAATCTGAGTGTAAAAATGACGAGGTTGTACAAAGATGGGAATTAGTGTTTATGTTGATGGATCAGGCGGTCCTGATGGGGGATTTGGTTATTTTGTAAAAGAGACAGGTGATTCTTTTTATGAAAAAAAACCTGAAATAACTAATAATCAGGCTGAATACATGGCAATAATTGCAGCACTGAAAAATTTTGTAAATTCTACTGAAGAAATTACTATTTTTAGCGATTCAAAAAATACAATTTCTCAACTAAATCATGAATTTGCAATAAATAATGAAAAATTACGAGAACTTGCACGTGAGGCATGGACTCTAATAGGAAAATTTTCTAAAATTACTCTTTTATGGGTTCCAAGAAAAGAAAATTTAGCAGGAAAGATGTTAGGAAGCTAAAAAAAGAGATCAGAAGTTTCTATGAATAACTTTATTACACAAAATCTTTAGTCCAAATTAACGTGACCGAATCTGTTTTTCTCTCACCAAAATCAATAGCAATCATTGGTGCATCTGATAAACGAGGTAGTGTTGGAGCTACAATCACTTCAAATATTATGAATGGATTCAAAGGCATTGTTTATCCTGTTAGTCCTTCAAGACCAACCGTGTTTTATAAAACAGCCTACAAGAGTGTAATGGATATTCCTAAACCCGTTGATCTTGCAGTAATTGTCATCAACAATCTTTTGGTTGCAGATGTGTTGGAGGAATGTGGTAAGAAAAAAGTTAAAGGTGTCATCATCATCACTGCTGGTTTTAAAGAAGTTGATGAAGAAGGTGCAAAAAGAGAACAAAAGCTAAAAGATATTGCTAAAAAATACAAAATACAAATCATTGGACCAAACTGTCTTGGTGTCATGAATCTTGATCCAAAGACAATGATGAATTCTACTTTCCTTAAGGTAACACCAAAGTCAGGTAAAATTGCACTAGTATCGCAAAGCGGTGCAATATGTGCTGCACTTGTCGAAGATGCTAGTGCACAGGGAATTGGTTTTTCTGCAGTAGTTAGTATGGGAAACAAAGCTGCAATGAGCGAAGTTGACATTCTTAAGATGTTAGCTAACCACAATCAAACCAAAGTTATTGTAATGTATTTAGAAGATATGGGAGATGGTCAGGAATTTCTCAAAGTTTGTAAAAACA
The DNA here is from genome assembly GCF_025699065.1 of Nitrosarchaeum sp. Lineage (NCBI taxonomy): Archaea > Thermoproteati > Nitrososphaerota > Nitrososphaeria > Nitrosopumilales > Nitrosopumilaceae > Nitrosarchaeum > Nitrosarchaeum sp. The sequence continues at coordinate 146,371 of NZ_JAILWF010000002.1, forward strand.
TTACTAAAAAACTCAAAAAACCTGTTCTTGTTTTAAAATCTGGACGCAGTCCTGAAGGTGCAAAGGCTGCAATGTCTCATACTGGAGCTTTGATGGGCTCCGATGAAATCTATGACGCATTACTAAAACAATCAGGTGCTATTCGTGTTGATACAATGGAAGAACTGTTTGATTATGCAACAGCTTTTTCAAAACAACCACTTCCTTCTAAAGGAGAACTTGTAATTGTATCAAATGCAGGAGGACCTGCAATTATCTCAACTGATGCATGTTCTCGATTGGGAATTAAAATGGCCAATATTGAAAGTATTCGTCCAAAGATTAATGCAGTAATTCCTCCCTGGGGAAGCTCACGTAATCCTGTAGATATTGTAGGTGATGCTGATTTTAATAGATTTAGTAATGTGTTGGACCGTGTTTTAGCACATCCTAATGTTGGCTCTGTAATTTCAATGTGTACTCCATCTGGAACTTTGAACTATGATAAATTAGCGCAAGTAATTGTTTCAATGTCAAAAAAACACAAAAAGACAATGCTTGCAAGTTTGATGGGGCTAGATGAAGGAATTACTAATAGAGAAATTCTAGCTGCAGGTGATGTTCCATATTATACATATGCAGAAGGAGCAATTAGAACACTAGCTGCAATGCTAAAATTCGCAAATTGGATTAAAACACCTGAAGGAAAAATTCCTAAATTCAAAGTTGACAAATTAAAAGCAAAGAAAATTTTTGATAAAGTAAAAAAAGAGAAACGACCTAATCTATTAGAAGAAGAAGGACAAGAAGTTCTCAAAGCATATGGATTACCTTTACCAAAAAGTGCACTTGCAAAAACAGAAGCAGATGCAATAAAGATTGCAAAGCAAATAGGTTATCCTGTAGTGATGAAAATTGCATCACCACAAATTATTCACAAATCAGATGCTGGTGGTGTTAAAGTAAATCTCACAAATGATTTAGAAATTAAAGAAGCGTTTAAGACAATTATTGCAAATGCCAAAAAATATAATAAAAAAGCAGAGATAAAGGGAGTTCTTATCGTAGAGATGGTAAAAGGAGGTAAGGAATTGATTATTGGTTCTAAATTAGAACCTGGATTTGGTCCTGTTATCATGCTTGGAATGGGTGGTATCTATGTCGAAGTACTAAAAGATGTTACATTCAAACTTGCACCAGTTACAGATAAGGAATCAGACGACATGATAGCATCTATTAAAACTCAAAAACTATTACAGGGTGTACGAGGAGAAAAACCATCTGACATTGCAAAACTATCTGAATGCATTCAAAGGTTATCTCAATTAGTTACTGATTTTAAGGAAATAAAGGAGCTTGACATGAATCCAGTTCTTGTAATGGAAAAAGGCAAAGGCTGTAAAATTCTTGATGTTAGAATTGGTCTTTAATCGTAATTTACTCGTAAAATTTGATTTGTCTAGTTTTAGAATATTTATACAACATAGGAGTAAATAAAATCACATGGCTAATGTCCTAAAGACAATTAGAACTGGTAATGATTACATTGAAAGTCTTAGAGGTCGTGATCTCAAAGTTTACCTGTTTGGAGAATTAGTTAAAGAACCAGTAGATCATCCAATGATCAGACCATCAATTAACGCCGTTGCAGAGACATATGATTTGGCTGTACGTGAAGAAGCACTTGCTTCTGCACATTCATCTCTTACTGGATTAACTGTTAATCGATTTTTACATATTGCAGAGAGTGCACAAGATTTAGTTTTACAAAACAAAATGCAAAGAAAACTAGGACAAAACACTGGAACATGTTTTCAGAGGTGTGTTGGAATGGATGCATTGAATTCTTTACATTCAACTACATTTGAAATTGATGAGAAACACAAGACAAACTATCATAAACGATTTTTAGAATTTGTTAAGATGGTTCAAAAAGAAAATCTTGTAATTGGTGGTGCCATGACTGATCCAAAAGGAGATCGAAGTAAGGGACCGGCAGAACAGGATGATCCTGACTTGTTTACTAGAATAGTTGACCGAGATGAAAAAGGAATCTATGTCTCCGGTGCTAAAGCACATCAAACAGGCTGTATCAATTCTCATTGGATAATTCTCATGCCTACAGTAAGATTAACTGAAAATGACAAAGATTGGGCAGTTGTTGGTGCAATCCCAGCTGATGCAAAGGGTGTGACTTACATCTATGGAAGACAATCATGTGACACAAGAAGTATGGAAGAAGGTGATATTGATGATGGTAACGCAAAGTTTGGTGGACAAGAAGCATTGATGATTTTAGACAGAGTATTCATTCCATGGGATAAAGTATTCATGCATGGTGAGTATGAATTTGCATCAATGTTAATTGAACGTTTTACTTGTTATCATAGACGTAGTTATGTTTGCAAGACAGGATTAGGTGATGTTCTAATTGGTGCAGCAGCTGCAATAGCTGATTACAATGGAGTTCCAAACGTATCTCATATCAAAGACAAGATTATTGAGATGACTCATCTTAATGAAACAATTTTTGCTGCTGGAATTGCATCATCACATCAAGGTCACAAAATGAAATCAGGTGTATATCTAAACGAAGATGTATTGGCACAGGTTTGTAAACACAATGTAACCCGTTTTCCATATGAAATTAGTAGACTTGCACAAGATATTGCTGGTGGTCTAGTTGTAACCTTGCCGTCAGAGAAAGACTTCAGACATCCTGTTGCAGGTCCATTACTCAAAAAATATCTTAAAGGTCGAAAAGGAGCAGATGTTGAAAATAGAATGAGAATTCTTAGACTAATTGAAAACATGACATTGGGACGAAATGCTGTTGGTTATCTTACAGAATCAATGCATGGAGCAGGTTCTCCACAAGCTCAGAGAATACAAATTCAGAGACAGATGCAAATTGGATATAAAAAGAATCTTGCAAAAAACCTTGCAGGAATAACAAACGATATTGAAGAACCAAACGAGCCATCTGATTATTTTAATCGTATTTTCAAGACTAAAGATTCAATTCTCTAGTTTTAGATATTTTTACTTGGATATTTTATTCAAAAATAATTCTAATGATTATGGAAAATTACTTTTGGTCTTTCTCTGAATCTTGCTTTTCAGTAGAATTATCATTGTCTTGATTTGAATACGCTTTATCTTTTTCAAGCTTGTCTAATTCAGGAATATCTGCAGTTGATTCCGTGTTTGTATCGCTTTTCTTAAATGGATCTTGCAAACTAATCTCTTTTTCATTTTTCTTTTTAGTCATTTGCTTTACGACCATAATTCCTATTACAATTACAATAATTACATAATTAATCGGAGGTTTTAGTAGTTGAGTGACATAACCTACCTGTGGAATCACATATGCTACTTTACCGATATATTCTTCTTCAGTAATTGGAAAGTCTGTTCCTGGAATTGATGCAGGGTTTGCGTCTCCTTTTGTTCTGATAGTTTTTGGCTCATCGTCAATAATAGATGCAACTCTATGAACAATTACTCTATCATGTCCTGAGGGGCGATTGAAGACAATAATATCTCCAACTTCAATTTCTTCAAACGGCACATGTCCTTGAACAATCAAAACATCATACACTTCTAAAACAGGAATCATACTTCCACTCGCAACTACATAAAATGGATTTTGTGTTCCAAACACAACTTGTAGACCAATCCAGATCACAAGTACTCCTATAGCTACAATTAAGATGTCTTTGAGTATTCCTTTTGACATTAATTTTTTGTTCAACATTTACATTTCCTATTGATTAACTGACTAGATTTATCGACACTTATTGTAGCTTACTGCCACATTCTTCACAGAATTTGGAACCGTCTTTGTTTGAAAATCCACATTTTGCACATTTTCCTGGTTGTGGATCTTGAGGCGCTGCAGCTGGATTTCCTAAAAGAATTACCTCTCCTACTTTTCTTATATTGTTCCATGGGATACTTCCCTCAGTTCCATCATTTTTTATAATTAACAATACTACTGACTGATTAGAATCAATTCCAACTTGTTTTGCATGGCCAATTTTTTTAGCATTTTCATCATACACTGCTAATCCTTCTATTGAGCTAACTGTAGTAGATGAACTTGGTTGTGTGGATGACTGTGCAATAGCTTCTGTTTTTGCTTGAGGTTGTATTGGTTCTGAAATTTTTGGTGCAACAGTTTGACTAGAAGACTCTAATGGTTTTGCACTTCCTACCTCTACTGTTTCATTTTGTTTTTTAAATTCTCTGTATTCTGCTATTACTGCTTTACAAGAATTACAAATGTATTGGCCTTTTTCTGCAAGAATTAAATTTTCTGCAACCTCTTCATTTGGATTTTCAAATTCAATTTTTGGAGGACCCTCAAATTCTTTTTCACATGTATTGCAAAAATGTTTAGTAATTTTTTGACTATCTAATCTACCAATAGGTGCTAAAAATAGATCTGGACCTCCCAAGTTGCCTTTCATTTGTTGTTGGTCATTTACAGACGCCATGACGTAACCCCCAGATCCTCTTAATTTTTTAAGTCTAAGTTCGGCGCTCATAGTTTCGTTTTATTGAAACGACATTTAAGTATATATCATTAAAATGATTTTTTTTGATTTTCTATCCAACAAAAAATATGGTGTAAACTCTAGTGAACATTTTTAGGGATGTTCAATAAATTATAATTATTATGGGAATAACAGAAGTTTCAGATGCAAAGTCTTGGGAAATCAATGTGATTAACTCTGATATACCAGTGTTTGTTGACTTTTGGGCTCAATGGTGTGGCCCATGTAGAATGGTCAGTCCAGTAGTTGAAGAATTGGCAAATGATTATCAAGGTAAAGTAAAATTTGTCAAAGTCAACGTTGATGAGGCTAATGAATTAGCATCCAAATACAATGTCTTTAGCATTCCGACCTTAATTCTCCTTAACAAAGGTGAAATAGTTAGTCAGCAAGTTGGTGCTGCATCAAAAGAATCATACAAAAATATGATTGATAGAGCATTACAAGCATAAATCATTACACATCTTTCTATTTTTTGATCCTAAAGTAATTAATATTCCAAAAATAAAGTATCGGTATGTCATTTGGCGAAGTAGATACTCTGAACATGCTTTTTGATAAATTACAAAGCTTGTTTGATGAATCTCAAGGTTACTATGAATCATTTCTTGACACAAATAATATGTACAAAAAAGGTCTACTAAGCGACAAAGAATTTTTTCAAAAATTAGGTGATTATGTTGTAGCTTATTCTGCACTAGAATTTTTAGCAATCAAAGTAATTTTTGAGCTAAAAAAATCTCGTGGAGCAGGCACAGGTAACACTCAATCACCTGGATTGATGCCAGGAATGGGACAACCTGGAATGATGAGTGGAATGGGTATGCCAAGATCAGGTACTGCTCAAAATCCTGTCGGTGGACCTCCTGGAATTGTATCTGCAAAAGAGGCATTTGGTGATGTTGGAACTTTACCATCTCCAGATCCATCATTAATGCCAAGAAGAACTGTTGAATCTAGTGGAAATGGATGCAAGTCATGTGGTGCATCATTAAGACCAAACGCAAAGTTTTGCACAAAATGTGGAACTAAGGCCTAAAATTATTTCTAAAAATTAATCTTGTGTTGTACCACATTCGGGGCAGAATTTTGCTGTATTTGATAGTGTTGTACCGCATTCAGAACAGAATTTTCCATCTTTGGTGGTTTGTGAGAATGCATTTCCATAAACGTTTGAGCTTTTAACAGCACCAGATGGTTCGTATTTGTCATCATCAATTAAGATTGGTGCAAAGTCTTGTTCTACCATAAATGTTAGCATTCTAGGAAGTGAATTTTCTTTATTTTCTGGATCTGGAACCGTATCTCCTAACCAAAATGCAAATCTCATGAGAGTTAATTCTGGAGTGGAAAATGCAAGAGTGTGCTTTGACATGTATTCTTGTGCTGCTTTCTTTCCGTCAAAAACCTTCATGGAAGATTGTAATCATTGTTTATGTATAATAGTTTCTGGAAACTATTTTTAATGGACCGGGGGGGAATTGAACCCCCGACATCCTCGTTGCGAACGAGGCATTATACCACTAAACCACCGGCCCTTCCATTACCTCTAAGAGATGTGTTTTTATTCATTTTCTCAACGCATAATAGACTGCAAGACGTGAAAATTTTCTGATGACGTATGATACCGTGATCACAAATTCACACATAATTTTACCTCAAGGAATGCTTGATAAAAACATCATAATTGACGAAGGAAAAATTGTTGGTTTCACAAACGATATTCCTGCATGTGATAATAAAATAAATGGAAATGGTCTAATCTCAATACCTGGACCTATAGACACCCATGTTCATTATGGAGTATATTCTCCAATTGATCAGGCAGCAAAAACAGAGTCGCATGCAGCAGCTATTGGTGGAATTACTACAATGATGAGAATGTTACGACTTGGAAATTCATTTAAAAATTCATTACAAGATCAACTAGAAGCCGCATCAAAAAATCATTATGTTGACTATACAATTCATGCATCTGTTTTTACTCCCCAACAAATCAGGGAAATGCCCTACTGTGTTGAAAAAGGAATCACCTCGTTTAAAATTTACATGAACCTTGGTGGAGATGTAGGTCATGTGTATATGGATATGGCACCTTATTCAACTAAATTATCTGAAGCTACAGTAAATGTATCTAATGAAATAGTAGAAGAAATTGTAAAAAATGCAGCATTGCTTGGTTGTCCTGTCTTAGTTCATGCAGAAGATTATGAATCATGTGCATGTGGAATAAAGACAGCTAGAGAAAAAAATCGCGATGGACTTCCTGCATGGTCTGAAAGTCGTTCTCCAGACTTTGAAGCAAAGGCAATAAAAACAGTTTCAAAATTCGGAAGAGACTACGATTGTGCTATCTATTTTGTTCATATAGGTTCTCAAAAAGCATTAGAGCAAATTAGAGAAGAACGAAAACTTGGAACTAAAATTTTTGTTGAAACCTGTCCACACTATCTTACACTATCTTATGAAAATCAACAAGGTTATCTTGCTAAAGTGATGCCTCCAATTAGAACTGCTCAAGACAATGTTGCGGTCTGGGATGCATTATCTCATAATCTAATTGACACTATTGGAACAGATCATGTTGCAAATCAGCTCAAACTAAAACTTGGTGGAGCAGATATTTGGGGGGCTCTAGCTGGATTTCCAGGAATAGGAACTGTAATTCCAATTTTATTAAGTGAGGGTGTAAATAAAAATAGAATCTCGCTTGAACAATTTGTAAAATGTACTAGTACTAACGCTGCAAAAATATTTGGAATGTATCCAAAAAAAGGAACGCTGGACAAGGGTGCTGATGCTGATATTACAATGATAAATCTCAAAAAAGAAAATAAGGTTTCATCTGAACTATTTGGTGGCTTTTCTGATTATATTGTATATGAAGGAATGTTGCTGAAAGGATGGCCTGTTAAAACTATGGTGCGAGGTCAACTAGTGGCTGAAGATTTTCAGGTTGTTGGAAAATTAGGCCATGGAAAATTTGTTCAACGCTATATTTCCTAAATGTCAATTTTTTAATAAAATATTAAATTGGATCTTAAGACCAGCAACGGTTAGTTGTTTGGTGAGAGATCCAACTACTCAGGTTTTATCAAAATAGTATTTAGATCCTACTGATAATTTCTACGTGAGTCTTTTAAAGAAAATTTCTAATTTACTATGGTTATCATACGCTAATGGAGTCATTCGCCTGCTGTGACCAAACCATCGTCCAAGACTTGGGCACTTTAGCCCAAGTCTATTCATATGATTATGGATCATTGATCTGAACAAATTGTTCATGGCTCTTTTAAACTACTTTTCATTATACTATGATATGTTAGAAAATAATACTGAACAAAAACTTGCTTGGGAAGAAGTACGAGGATTATCGTGGCTAATCTCTGATGATGAATAATCCAATATTTTCTTTAAATTATAATGATGTTATTTGCAATAATCTGTTTTAATTTTTGATAGATAATCTTCTAAATTATATCGAATTTGCCGTCTGTTTTGGCTCTGTAAATGACATCTGGTTTTCTGATAAATATTCCCGATTCTACCACTCCTGATATTTGTTTTATTTTTTGAGATAAAATTTTTGGATTTTTTATTACTCCAAAATCACAATCAAGAATGACATTTCCATTTTCTGTAAAGAATGGATATCCTTTATCAATTAAACGAAGTTCAGCTTTTCCTCCTAATCCTTTGATCTTATTAATGACTAGATTTCTTGCTTGAGGGTGAATTTCAACAGGAACTGTTCTTGTAAAGTTTTTAACAAATTTTGATTTATCTGCCATAACTACTACTTTTTTTGCAAGATTAAACAAGATATTTTCTCGTAATAAAGCTCCGCCACCGCCTTTGATGACAAATTTCTGCGAATCAATCTGATCAGCACCATCAAAGACAACATCTATGTGATCAACTTGATCAGCTCCAACCAATGGAATTCCTCCTTTTTCAGCAATCAATTTAATTTGTAATGATGTTGGTACTCCTTTGATGTTGTAATTTTTTATTTTTATAAATGATGAAAGAGATTTAACAAATGCAGTAGCTGCTCTGCCACTACCTAATCCAATTACATAACCGTCTTTTACAAATTTTAATGCATCCGTTGATAATGCCTCAATGGCACCATCATAGGACAATTATTCTACCTCAGCTTGTTCAATCTTGGAAAGTACTTTCATTATTTCGCCTTTGATCTTATCTAAATCATCTGAATTATCTTCATCAAAGTCATCGTCTAATACTGTAGTTGGATTTGCTTTCTTTGGTTCTGGAAGAGCCTTATGCTCAGTTATTTTTGCAACTTCTTTGTTTATGTCTGGTTTTGTTTCAAATTTGATCTCTGGCTTTGTACTAATTTCTTGGATAATCTCAATTTTATCTTCAATTTTTGGTTGAACTATTTTGATCTCTTCTTTTGGCTTAACTGTTTCTCGAACGATCTCTTCTTTTGGCTCAATTGTTTTCTCAAATAATGGGAATTTTGGCTCTTTATTTGAAAATCTAGTTAATGTAGTTAACTCAAATGATTGTCTGGAATTTGGTTGTGGTATTATGATAGGATCTATTTTTGTTTCTTTTGGTTTTTCAAAATTAAATATTTTCTTGTTTTGTTTTGCTTCTGGTTTTGTGTCAACAACATCTTCTTTTATTTCCGAAGTAGGTGGATTTACAGCTATGATCTTTGATGATAATTCGTATAATCTGTCATCTAATCTTGATAGCTTTTGATCCATTAATGTAATTAATCCATCGCCAATAGGTCCTAGATCTGGATGTTGGCTTGCATCTTCGAGCTTTTCTAATTTTGCAAGTACGATTCCTAATTGGTGTTGATACTTTAGCAATAGCTTGTCTTTTTGAATTTTTGGAAAACCATAATCTGTTTGATATAGTCTAGAAATTGTTTTTGTTAGAATGTCTTTCTCAATTTTTAAAGAATTAATTTGAGTTCTAATATGTGAACTAGCACCTAGACTAAGTAACTGTGTTTTGTTTCTTGGCATTTTTCTTGCAGCAGCTGCTGTAGCAACACCAGCTATAGAACTAAGAATTATTGCAATCTCTTGCATCTACGTATACCATTTAATCCAGGAATACTTTCTGCGTTTAGCCTCTGGAAATCCACAACTTGCACATTGGTGATGTCTCTTATGAAATGCATTATTGCCACATCTTCTACATCTAATGTGTACTTTTTTCTTTGTAAAACCACCCATAGAAGTTGTGCCGCGTGTCATCTCAATTCACCTAATTTGCTGCTGGTGGAGGAGATATCATCACAACATTGTCTCCTCTTACAACAATGGTGCCTAGGCTTTTTGAATTGCCCTCAGTAGGAATTTCCTCTGATGAGTCAAGTAGCAGGTTCATGTGCTGATCAAAACCTAGTAGATTACCTCTAATGGTTTTGCCGCCTTTGAGCTTTATCAATACAATTTGATTGATACTCTCATCCAATACTTTTACTGCCATATCAACGGACATTATATCACTTATTGGCTTTGATATTGAGGGATTATATTAAAATTTCATTGGTGTAACTTTGAACTATGCTCAGTAAGGCAAGTTTGACACTTTTTTTCAAGATTTCTCATGATTTCATCTAAAATCAACAATCCGTCTCTCTTTGTTGCATTTGTTGGATCTCCCCAAATTCCGTTTTTTGTAACTTTTGGAAATGATTTTGATGCTAATTGTCCTAACTTTTTGATTTGTTGTTGTTTCATTCCATCTGTTACAAGTCCTTTTTTGGCCAATTTCATTTTGGTATTTTTTGAAATTGCAAGCATAAGTGAGGTCTCAACAAATCCGGCATGATCAAATTCTTTTTGCATAAAATGCCAATATGAAAGTGAAAAAACTCTGAGTTTGTTTTTTGATACTTTTCTGAATTTTTTATCGATGTTTTTTAATGGTTTTTGATTTCCATGATGTCCATTAATGATAAAGACTGTTTTAATGTTATTTGCAAGAAGTGAATTACACAAATCAACCATGATAGTACGAAGTGTTGTTTCTTTGATACTAATGTTAAAAAATGGTGAATGTTCAAACGATACTCCATATGTTAATGTAGGTAAAAGAAAACAATCCATCTTTTTTGATAACTTTTTTGCTATTTCTGTAACAATATCAGAATCAGTAGAAATTGGTAGATGTGGACCATGTTGTTCTATTGAGCCTACGGGAATAATTGCAATCTGTTTTTTCTTTTTAATGTTTTTCCTTAGTTCGGGATCAAATTGGGATTTAATTTCTACCATTTATTTCACTTTGACTTGACATGAACCTTTCTCCAACGAACTTCAAGTTTGTTTTCTAGGTGCATTTTTGTGGCTTTAAGCAAAGTGTCTGCTTCTAATTTTTGACCTTTGGATTTAATTTCTTCTAAAGAATCATCTGGATCAACTTTAAAAGAATCTTGGAAAATTATTGGTCCTTGATCCAAGTTTTCCGTTACATAATGGGCAGTTACGCCAACTATTTTTGTTCCTCTCTCAAAAGCTTGTGCATATGCAAGTGCACCTGGAAATGCAGGTAAAAGTGATGGATGAATATTGATTATTCTATTTGGATATCTCCACACAAAATTTGGACTAAGTATTTTCATATATCTTGCAAGGACAATTAGATCAATTTCGTATTTTTTACAAATTTCTAATATTTTTTCTTCAGCTTTTTCTTGATTTGATTCTGAGATTGTAATAAATGGAATTTTGGCTTTTTTTGCTATTGATTCTAATGTTTTTTCAGTACCTATTATTACTGAAATACATCCTTTCAATGATTTCTTTTTAGCAGCATCTAGTATTGTTTCTAGACATCGTGGTTCTTTTGTAACTAGTATTGCAATATTTTTTTCAGAATTTGTTTCATGATGTGTACTTACATCCATTTTCTCTTTTTTTGATAATAATTGAATTCCAGAATCGAATTTTTTTACATTTACTATCTTTGTAAATGATGCTTCAAGATACATTCCAAAAAGACCTTTGACAACATTTTGATTTACTTTTTCAATGTTTCCACCGTTCTCAAATACAAAATTAGTAAATGCTGCAACAATTCCCTCTCTATCTTTGCCAACTACTGTAATGCCAATCACTGTCTTTTTCATAACTTTTTTTGATCACTATTTTCTCATTATTAATCATTCACAGAAATAGACAACCAATGCGGGAGGTGGGATTTGAACCCACGAACTCCTAAGAGATAGGGTCCTAAGCCCTACGCCTTTGACCAGGCTGGGCGACTCCCGCATCGGACTTGCCATTAAACACAAATTTATCTATTATTGAAGTGAACTATGGCAAAATTTTTTGGAACAAATGGCATTCGCGGTGTTTTTTCTAAAGATTTTAGCTTAGAATTTGTACATGATATGACATTAGCAATTGCAACTTATTTCAAATCAGGACCAATATTGGTTGGATATGATGGAAGAGAATCAAGTCAAATAATTGCAAAAGTTGTATGTTCTGCAATAAATTATACTGGACTTGACTGTAATAATGCAGGACTTGTACCAACTCCATGTCTTGAATATGCTGTAAAGAAACTTGGATATTCTGGTGGAATTATGATTACTGCATCTCATAATCCTCCACAATATAATGGAATTAAACCCGCTGCAAAAGACGGTGTAGAAATATCACGAGAGGATGAATTGATAATAGAAGATATTTTTTTGAATAAAAATTGGATAAAAAATCCAAGTAAATTTGGAACTACAGGTAAAGAAAATAGAGCAATTGATGTTTATGTTAATGGAATAATTTCTCAGATAGATTCTCAGAATATAAAATCAAAACATCTGAGAGTTGTTTTGGATTTAGGAAATGGAGCACAAGCAGTTACTGCACCTATATTTTGTAAATCAGTAGGATGTGAAATATTTTTAATTAATGATAAAATTGATGGACAATTTCCTGGGCGTGGTTCTGAACCAACTCCTCAAAATCTTTCTAAACTTTCTAAATCAGTTAAAGAAAATAATGCAGATTTTGGAATTGCATTTGATGGTGATGGAGATCGAAGTATATTTTGTGATAATAACGGAGAGATTCTTACTGGTGATAAATCTGCTTTAGTACTTACAAAATTCCTTTTACAAAAAAATCCTAATTCTCTAGTTGTTACTTGTTTGAATTCTGGTTCAAATATAGAACTTGTTGCAAACGAGTTTAATTCAAAAGTAATTCGAACTAAAGTTGGAAGTGTAGAAGTATCACGCAAGATGGTACCTACAAATGCATTAATTGGTTTTGAAGAAAATGGAGGATTTATGTTTGGAAAACATAATCAGGTAAGAGACGGTTGTATGACTTTAGCTTTGATGATGGATCTTTTAGCAAAATCTGAAAAAACACTATCTGAATTAATTTCTGAACTTCCACCCTCTTTTACAACAAAAGATAAAGTTCCATCTTCTCAAGATGATTCTAAAAAACTAATAAAATCACTAAAAGAAGAATTTCCTAATTCTGATATAACTGATGGAATCAAAATTACAATAGATTCTAAAAACTGGGTTATGATAAGACCCAGTGGTACGGAACCCATCATTAGAATATACGGAGAAGCTGAAAGTCAGCAAAAACTAGATACTTTGATGTCAAAATACATTCAAAAAGTCAAGTCTGTCATTTCCGATAACACTTTTAAAACCAATCCATAGCATGATGGGAATGGAGAATGATCCCTAAAGGGTGACATAGTATGGGTAAAGCTTATTATGTAAAATTTGAGACGCCAGAGGAACTGGTAAATCCAATCTTGGAAGCTGTTAGAGTTGCATCTACCAGTGGTAAAGTAAAGAAAGGAACCAATGAGGCAACAAAAGCCATTGAACGAGGTACAAGCAAACTTATCGTTATCGCTGAAGATGTTGAACCACCAGAAGTAGTAGCACATCTTCCTATTTTATGTGAAGAACAAGGTGCAGCATATGCATTTGTTCCAAGTAAACAAGAATTAGGAAAGTCTTTGGGCATTGACATTACTTCTGCCGCTGCAGCAATTTTAGATGCTGGTGATGCACAACACATAGTTGACCAAGTTGTCTCAGCAATTGCTAAAATTAAAGGTGGAAAGTCTAGCAAATGAGTACTATAACTGATGACGTAACTCAATCTGAAATTATTCAAATTGTTGGTAGAACTGGTATTGCAGGTGAAGTTATTCAAGTTAGAGTAAAAGTTCTTTCTGGTAAGGATAAGGGTAGAATTCTTACAAGAAATGTTAAAGGTTCTGTTAGAATAGGAGAAATTCTTATGTTAAGAGAAACCGAGAGAGAAGCAAAGAAAATTCATTAGGTGAAATAGATGAGTCTTTTAGTTAAACCCTGCAGTTTTTGTGCTAGACCGGTTGCAAAAGGTTCAGGTACAATGCTTGCAAAAAATGATGGAACTGTTTTATGGTTCTGTTCAGCAAAATGCAAGAAGAATGCTCTAGAACTAAAACGTGATCCAAGAAAATTAAAGTGGACCAAAAAATACGTCAAAGGCGGAATTCAACACAAGAAATAAAATTGACTGAACAAACCCTTTTCATTGTAAAACCAGATGCAGTAGCTAGAAAACTTACTGGTGAAGTTATTGCGAGATTTGAAAGAAAGGGATTCAAACTTTTAAAATTAAAGATGTTTACATTTACACAAAAACAAGCTGAAAATTTTTATGGTGTACATAAAGATAAGCCATTTTTTGGCGAACTGACATCTTTTATCACATCTGGACCTGTAGTTGCAGCAATAATCGAAGGAAACAATGCAATTGCAACCACGCGAATTATGATTGGCGCAACAAAATCCTTTGAAGCAGCACCCGGTTCTATTCGTGGCGATTTTGGATTAGGCTTTAGTGACAATATCATTCATGCATCTGATTCACAAGAAAGTTTTGATCACGAATCGAGGGTAGCATTTGAGTGATCTGATTGCAAATTCGTCAACCCATCGTGGTAGTTTTAGGTCACGTAGACTCTGGTAAAACATCTCTCTTAGATAGAATTAGAGGCACTGGGGTTCAAGGTAGAGAAGCTGGCGGAATTACTCAACATATAGGAGCAAGTTTTCTTCCTACTGAAACAATTAAAGAAACATGTGGACCATTATACAAAAAATTACAAGAGTCGGAAAATCAGGTTCCTGGAATTCTAGTTATTGACACACCTGGACATGAAGTCTTTACAAATCTTAGAGCACGAGGTGGTTCTGCCGCTGATATTGCTATACTTGTCGTTGATGTTAACAGAGGATTTCAACCTCAAACAAATGAAAGTCTAAAAATTCTACAAAGTAGAAAAGTTCCATTTGTTGTTGCACTAAACAAATGTGATCAAATATCAGGATGGAGAAAATCCGATACTAAATTTATTACAAAAGCAATCAAAGAGCAAGATCAATTTATTCAAACAGATCTTGATCAAAAAATCTACGATGTTGTGGGAACTCTATCTATTTTGGGATATCAATCTGAAGCGTTTTATCGAGTTAAAGATTTTAAATCTGAAATTGCAATCGTCCCAATTTCTGCAAGATCTGGAGTTGGAATCCCTGAATTACTTGCAGTATTAGTTGGATTAACTCAGCAATACTTGCAAAAAAGATTAGATCAGAAAGAAAAAGAATCAAGGGGAATTGTACTTGAAGTTAACGAAGAAATAGGATTAGGGCATACGGCAAATATAATTTTGATTGATGGAAGTATAAAAAAAACTGATACCATTGTGGTTGCAAAAAGAGATTCTGTCATTATAACAAAACCAAAAGCAATTCTTTTACCAAAACCGCTTGATGAAATGAGAGATCCTAGAGATAAATTCAAACCAGTGCAAAGTGTAGATGCAGCTGCAGGACTCAAAATTGCATCCCCTGATCTTGAAGGAGTTTTACCAGGTAGTACTCTTTATGTTGCATCAAATGAAGATGATGTAAAAAAATATACTAAACTAATTGAATCTGAAATGAAATCAGTGTTTATTGATACTGAGACTAATGGTGTTGTTTTAAAATGTGATACTATAGGTTCTCTTGAGGCAATAGTTGAGATGCTACGACGTTCTCAAGTACCAATTTCGAAAGCCGACATTGGACCTGTTAATCGTCGTGACATAATGGAAACTAGAGCAATAAAAGAAAATGATCGACACTTGGGAGTTGTTTTGGCATTTAATGTAAAAATTCTTCCTGATGCAAAAGAAGAATCTGAAAGTGGTCATATCAAAATTTTTGAGGACAAAATAATTTACAGTTTAATTGATAACTACAATGCATGGGTTAGCGAAGATACAGCAAATGAAGATGACGCAATATTTGCAGAACTAACTCCAATTTCTAAATTCACATTCCTCAAAGGTTATGTTTTTAGAAATACAGATCCTGCAGTATTTGGAATCAGGATTGATGTTGGAACATTAAAACAAAAAGTTCCCTTTATGAATAAAGATGGAAGAAAAATTGGTTTAGTACATCAGCTTCAATTAGATAAAAAAACTGTAACTTCTGCAAAAGCAGGACAGGAAGTTGCATGTTCAGTTCAAGGCATAACAATTGGTAGACAAATTTTTGAAGAAGAAATATTTTACACTTTTCCTCCTTCACATGAAGCAAAAAAAATTCTTGCTAAATTCATGCATAAACTAAGCTCAGAAGAACAAGAAATTTTCAATGAAATTATAGAAATTCAACGTAAAAAAGATGCAGCTTACGCTTACTAGTTTGAATATTTTTTACAAATCATATGTATTCCAGGAGCACCAACTGCACCCATCATTTTATCGACGATTTGTCCAGATTTGAACATGATAAACATTGGAATTGACTGAACTGCAAATTTCATTGCAATATTTTGATTTTGATCTACATTAACTCGCGCAAATTTTATGTTTGTATATTTTTTTGAAAGACTTTCAAATATAGGATGCATACTTTTACATGGACCACACCAATCTGCCCAAAAATCAACCAGTGTAGGATTTTCAGCAGCAATTACTTGATTAAAATTTGTACTATTTAGATCAATTATTCCTGGTTGAATATGCGACTGATTCTGTTGTCTAAGTATCTCTTCTAGTTTTCTTTGTTTTATTTTCTCAATTTCAGGATCATCATCTGACAATAATTCTCATCAGTTTGATTCTATTAAAAAATCTATGTTGAATTAAAAATAATTTTTTTACAGTATTTTTGCTAATCTTTTTCTGTTTTAATTGGCATAGCTTCATATCTTCTAGATTGACATATTGGACACTGATCAATGTATTTTGTCATGCTGACAGACGTGTAAACAATTCCACAATCACCACAAATTCTAAGATTTCTACTTAGTTTGCCCATGTTAGTGATAGTGTTCATTATGATTAAAAACTTAGTCGTGTTTTTGCCTTTTTAATACCAAAAAATAACATAACTGGTGCTACAAAATACATTCCAATATTCATTAGAATTACTCCAATTCCATATCCTATAATTTCTTGTTCTGTATCAGCTGATGACATTATGGATAATGATGATAACATTGGAGTGATTCCAACTTTTACCAATTCTTTAAACATTGGATTTTCTCTTTCCATATCTGCAATTGTAGGTGAGAAAGAATAGTAAAATTGGTTAAATCCAGTCATAAATGAAACTCCAGATGATGTGCTCATCACTTTATTGTCTCTAATTTCTCTGAGGAATTGTACTTGTGGTGCCATCTCAGAACCATATGCTGCTGTAGCAATTAGGCATCCTCCTCCTTGAGTATTATCCATGATTGTGCATATCCCATCAACTAGATCTGTTCCTGGTCCACATTGTCCACTTTCTGGTTCTTTGGTTTCAGATTCTTCCAGTCCAACTGCATCATAAATTGTCATATCTGGAAAGTTTTCATCAAACCATTTTTTGTAACTTGGTTCATTATTGTATCTGTCAATGTAATATTGTGGATCTAGGTTTGGATCAACAAAAGGAGCTATCTCTTTTGGTTCTTCCAAACCTACTGCTTGATAAATTGAGGAATACTCTGGAAAGTTTTCATCAAACCATTTTTTGTAACTTGGTTCATTATTGTATCTGTCAACATATGACTGTGGATCTCTTGTAGGATCCACAAAAGATGCTAATCCAACTGGTTCTTCCAAACCTACTGCTTGATAAATTGAGGAATACTTTGGAAAGTTTTCATCAAACCATTTTTTGTAACTTGGTTCATTATTGTATCTGTCAACATATGACTGTGGATCTCTTGTAGGATCCACAAAAGATGCTAATCCAATTTCTGTTGGTTCAGGTTCCTCTATTTCTGGTTCTGGTACGGGTTCAGGTTCACTTTTTGGTTCTGGTTTTGGTTGTGATATTGGAGCAGCTGGTTCAGTTACAGTGATTTTCAAAGTTTTTCTATCTTCAACCACTCCTTTTTTTACTACAATATCAAAAACATATGTTGCAGGACCCTGAGATTCAGTAGGAGTCCACAAGAATTTTCCTGTTTTACTATCAATTGATGCACCAGTCGGTGGATTTTTTTCAAGACTAAAAACTACATCTGCAAGTGATTCAGTTAATGTTGCAGTAAAAGTTACTGTCTTTTTTTCTTCAACTATTTGATCTGTGATTGTGTTTAGTTTTAGTACAAAGTCTGGTACAACAAAAATCTTATCTCCGTCATATTCTATCTTAATTGTAATTCCATTTTCTTCTTTTTGATTATCTGTAAATGCAGTTGCATTGAAAAATCCTTTTGATTTGAAGAATTGTGATACGTCTCTTGGTAGAGTTGAATATGTTCCATCACTATCTGATGATGGATCAGATAGCATTCCAATAAAATCACCTATTGAATCTCTTATGATTACAAAAACTGAAGTGCCTCCCTCATCTTCATTTCCAATAAATAGAAATTTTCCATCCTTTGGGTATGTATTTTCCCCCAACGATAATGTTGTAACGTCTGCATAAGCTGGAACAACTATGATGATACCTAATGAAAACACGAAAAATACAGCTAATTCTATGCGCATAATGTGAGATGTACATCTTTGCTTTTAAAAAACGCGGATAATTTCTTCTATGGATTTGATAATAAAATTTCACCAAATTCAAAGATCAAGTAGAAATCTCATAAACACACCATTTTTTTGTTCAATTTTCATTTCATAAAATGTGGGTGCTTTAATCTCTACTTTGAAATTGTGTTTTAGAAAATCAAGTGGTTCGCCATAAGCTTTGGCATTAATTTTATAGTCTTTATCTTCTTTAATCTCAAGTTCTATTCTTTTAATTGCAAAACCTTCAGTGATTAAAACAAAGGTAATTTCTTCTAACCAACTAAATAAAAGATAGTTTAGGTCTTTTCCTTGTGCAATGATTTCTTTTTGTTCAATCTCATCTACTTTATCTTGATCTAGTGTAATGTTGATTACAGCATTTGCAGAAACTAAAAACGCTTCTTTGAGATCTTTTGCGATTACTTCGATAAAGGCATCTGTTGCATGTTCTAAAAATTTGTAACTCACTCATATTTTTGAAATCTTGCTAATTATTAATTTAGATGGTCATTAAATTACATTCTAATGACTTATTTCATAATGATTTGACCAAATTTATGTGCTTTTTTAATATTGAGTTTTAAAATTATATCTAACATAAGGAAGATGACTTCAAGGAATTTGCAATTAATTGAAATTAAATCTACCTTATGTTAAATATGTGAAAATATTATTCTAATATATATTGTTGTGAAAATTGTTGAAATAATAAAATTTGAATTTTTAATTTTATTTCCTTGTAGATACTGTTTGATCAATTATGTCATTTTTAGAAGAAAGATTTGAAAAACTGCCTAGTTTTGTATCGTTGTTACAGAAATATCTAAATTCACATTATTAACAACACAATTACCTTGGAATTGCCACGTGGAATGAAAGATTTTGAGTATCAAGAAAATGCAAATATTGAACACATTAGAAGTCATTTCAAAAAATTATCTGATCTTTATGGATTTTCATTTATGGATCCATCTCCAATAGAATTATTATCTGTTCTAGAAACAAAGTCAGGACCTGCAATCAGAGATGAAATTTACTATTTTAAAGACAAAGGAGATAGAGAAGTAGCATTACGTTTTGATTTTACAGTAGGCTTGACAAGATATGCTTCTATGCAAAAATCAATGAGATTGCCTGCAAAAATATCTGCTTTTGGTGGAGTATTTCGATATGATGAACCTCAAAAAGGACGGTATCGCTATTTTCATCAATGGGATATAGAAATTTATGGAAAACCTGGATTGGAATCTGATGCTGAAATTATTGAATTAACATCTAGATTATTTGATTCCTTATTACTCAAAAATATTACAATTGATATCAATCATAGAAATTTGGTTGAATCATTTATCAATCAAACATTTGATTCAAAAGATATTATTTTAGTATCTGATATGCTCAGAGCAATTGATAAAATACAAAAGAAATCAAAACAAGACATTCTAAATGAATTCAAGGATAGATACGATGAAAGCAAATTAGAAAAAATTTTAGAATTTTCACAAATCAAAGGAAATATTTTGGAAGTAGAATCAAAAATTGATACAACAAATTTAGAATCATGGGATGAACTAAAACAGTTATTCTCTTCTTTAGAAAACAGAGGAGTTGCAAATATACGCATAAATTTTGGAATAGTCAGAGGACTTGATTACTATTCTGGAATGGTCTTTGAGGTGTTTGACAAAAATTCAAAATTAGGTGCACTAGCTGGTGGAGGTCGCTATGACTCGTTGACAAAGGCATTTGGAAGAGATGACATTGGAGCTGCGGGTGTTGCAGGAGGTGTAGAACGTATCATGCTTACAATGCAAGAACAAGGAATCGTTGCAGAAACAAAACAAAAACGTATTTCTGTTTTATACATTAATGAAGACATGCAAAAGGTAGCAATTAGCATTGCATCATTACTAAGATTAAATAATATTTCTACTGATATTGATTTGTCTGGGAAAAATCTGAAAAAGCAAATTGAACAAGCATCTGAATCAAAATATTGTATTATAGTAGCTCCTAAAGAACTTGAGCAAAGTAAAGTTGTTTTACGAAACATGCAAGATGGAACAGAATCTCAAATTGAAATTGAAAAACTTACAGATGATCCAAAATCCATTCTTAATTTAGAAATGCTCTAGTTAACATCATAATTTCAGGACCGCTAGTCAAGGATCCAACAACTACCGTATGATTATTCACAACAATTCCTGACATAACATATGGAATACCATTATTAACGGTGGTTTGTTCTATTTTTACGCCCATTATATTTGCAAATGTCTTCATGTCTTCTTCATCAGCTTCTGGGTGAATTGCAGCACCCGAATTATTTGCAACCATTACTGCTCCTGTTTGATTAAACCCTGCGATTCTTTTTTGCAAAACTTCTACTCCTAATACCTGTTCAATTGTCTTACAATCGTCTTTTGATAACCATGGTGATACTATAGCCCCTTTATCATTAGCACAAATCACATTACCAAGTGCAGAGTATTTTGAATCCAACACGCCAATTTCCATCTTTGTCTCTTTTTTTAGAAATTCATATTCATCCATATACGTAGTCTTTGGAAGTAGAATTCCATTGTTATTCATTACGATTAATGCTCCTAAAAGACGAGTATTTGCAACAGAAGAATAAATAATTTCAGTCTTTAGATATTCTGCAAGTTTTTCAGCTTTGGTTTGAGCAAAACCCATAGGAAGCAAAAGAAAATCATCATTTGTGTTTATGTAAACACCAATGTTTGGACCTCTATACACATCAAATTTGATAATATCCATTTTTTGTAATTATTCTTCAAACGATATGAACGTAAGGAAATTTTAAATGAAAATGAGCGCAGGTCTTTTATTATAGTTAAGTTTAGTCTCGACTAATTTTGTCTAGCTTTAAATAATATCTCAAAGAAAGTTGTTCTATGCCAATAGCAGAAAATTTTCCAGAAGGATTGAAACCAATTGGAAAAATTAGTCACTCAGATGGCCAAAACTTTCATTGGGTTTGGGGTCCTGGTAAAACAAAAAATACTGACGGATCACAAGCTGAAGTATTTGCTGATGCCGATGTTGTAGCTGCTTATGCTGCTCGTGGTGAAAAACAAGTCCCATTAGGTATTAGCGGTACTATGGTTGCAGTTGATTGGGATTCTTGTGTTGCAGATGGTGCATGTATTGAAGCATGTCCAGTACAAGTTTTTCAGTGGTATAGAACTGAAAAAGACATTCCAAATACAGAAGCAATAAATGCAACTTTTGCTGGAACCGGAAGTTCAGTTAAAGAAGAACGAAAAGATCTAACTGATAAAGCCGATCCAATCCGAGAACATGATTGCATTTGGTGTATGGCATGCGTTTCTGTTTGCCCTCCTCAAGCTATCAAAGTTGATCAATCAAACTTGGAAGCTCATGAGAAAGCTGCAGGAACTTATGTGAAAATAGAAGCAGGCACTGCTAATCCACATGCACATGATTAGATTTTTTATTCAATTTTCTTTATTATAATTTCATATTTTTAGTTAAAATCTTTAGAAAATTAAGATCTATTATAGTTTAGTCTCAACTAATTTTGTCTAGATTTAAATAATATTCAGATCAATATTTTGTATGGCAGATTTAGTAATACCTGAAGATTTTTGTCACGACCAAAAACCAGTCGGAAAAACTAGTCATGGAAATGGCGAGAACTTTCATTGGATTTGGGGCAAAGGAAATCCAGATGGTGCAGCATTTTCAAACGAAGATGTAAAAGCCGCGTATGAAGCTAGAGGAGAAGAACAAGTTCCTCTTGGTATTCACGGTACAACAGTTGCAGTCGATTGGGATTCTTGTATTGCAGCTGGATCATGCATGAGTGTATGTCCAGTTCAAACATTTCAGTGGTATAGAACTGAACAAGATATTCCAGCTAAAGATGTAGTTGGTAAAGTCTTTGAAGGTACTGGAAAAACTGAACAAGATGAACGATTAGATTACACTGACAAATCACAACCAATTCGAGAACATGATTGTACAGTTTGTATGGCTTGTCAGGAAATATGTCCTACAGGTGCTATTAGAATTGAACAAGCAAACTTGGAATGGCATGAGAAAGCAGCTGGTACATTTGTTAAAATGTCTGGTGGCGGCAACCCACACGCACACGATTAAAGAAATTAATTTCTTTTTTCTTATTTTTCTATGATTTTATTTTCAATACTCAACAAATTTTAATCACTGTAATTCATCACTTCTTGCAGAGGTCGCCTAGCTCGGTAGGGCGCGGGCCTTGAGAGCCTGTGTGCGCAAGCACCCGGGGGTTCAAATCCCTCTCTCTGCGTTTTTATTTTTCTAATTTTCCTAATTCAGCTAACATAGCTGTTAATTGAATCTCAGGATTTGCCCCAATTAAAATTCTATAATCGTATTTTGCAATCACTTCTAAAATATCTGAAATATTATCATGTTTTGTTTTGAATACTGCGGAATTTAGATACTTTAGAAAATCTGATTCTGACATTCCATAAACTTTAGTTAATTCAATCATCTTCTCTCTTGCATCTACAATTTTTCCAGATAATGCCATTTTTAGAACATTATCTACATCACTAGTTTTTGTCAATCCAGCTGATGATTTTACATTTTCTTCTGAAATCTCACCTATGCTTGCAGTTGCTTGCATCAGATTAATCGCATGTCTAAGATCTCCTTCAGAATAGTCATAAATTGCTTTTAGTCCTTTTTTATCACTTTTTACTTTCTCTTTTTTAGCTATGTTTTCCAGATGGTTAATTACATCTTCTTCAGGAATAGATGTAAACTTGAAGGTGGCACATCTGCTTTGAATAGGATCAATGATTTTTGAGATATTGTTTGCAATTAGAATAAATCTACAATATTTTGCAGTATCTTCTATTATTCGTCTTAGCGCTGTTTGTGCATCAGATGTCATTTCATCTGCCTCATCAAGAATAATTATCTTAAATGGTACATCTACCATTCCTGCAAATCTTGAAAACTTTTTTACTTTTTCTCTAACCATACCTATACCTCGTTCATCTGAGGCATTTAGTTCAAGGGTATAGTCTTTAGCATATTCCCCAAGAATTTGTCTAGATATGCATAAGGCTGTTGTAGTCTTACCTACTCCAGCAGAACCTGAAAACATTAGATGCGGCATATCTGTAGGGTCTTTAATTAGAGCTTCTAGACTACCGATAATTTCTTTTTGATTTACTATTTCTGAAAGCTTAGAGGGGCGATACTTTTCTACCCACATGCCTGTTGATAACATGTGATCTTCTGGTCTAATTCCCACTAATAAATCGAAATTAATAGGATCAATTGATCTAACAAAATAGTGAATAGAATTGATCGATCCATTACATCAGGATCTTATGAATAGATAGTGATCTTACGATGGAAATAGATAAGATAGAAAAACTGCATTCTATTGGATATGGTCTAAAGGATGCTAAAGTCAGCATAAATCATGATATTAAATTCAATGTTGCAGGTGTTAAAATTAATGGCACTCAAGGCGAAGTCTTGAATCTACCTTTATGGATAGGTAAAATTCTAGCCCAAAACAAACTTGCTTCACTTGAAAAACCAGATATGATTACTGAGCTTAAACAGGCATTATCAAAAGAAAAGATGGTTGGAGAATATCAAATGTCTACACTTGATCCTCACTTTTACATAAAATTAAAAGAATCCATGAAAGACTTGAATCGTGATGATTTTAATCATGTTGAAAGTATGATGTTAGAATTGTTTAGAATGAGACGAGGCAAACTTGTAAAAATCGCAGATTCAACAAAACTTAATTCTGAATTATATAATAAACTAACAATTGAAGAAAATATTTTCTTTAAAACAATTCATGATAATAGTATAGAATTTGAAAAACAAATTAGAGGAGATTTAAATGAGCAGAGTTCAAACTAGTACTTTTACTGATTCAGCATTATCTGATAAGGTCAAAGAATTTCTAACAAGATTCAAGGATAAATTTGGAAATTACAAGTATGTAGAACAAATTGACGAAATGATGCCAAAGAATGCAAAATTTATCATTGTAGATTATAATGATCTTGTAATAGAGCCTGAAATTGAACATATCTTTTCAACTGATCCTGATAGAGTTCTAAATGCATTCTCAAGAGCAATCAAAGAAGCGCTCCAAACAAGATTTCCTGATTATGCAGAAAAAATTAAAGATGAAGTTCGTGTAAGGCTTGTAAATTATCCTCTTCAAAGGAGTTTAAGACAAATTAATGCTGAAACTATTGGAAATATTTCTAGTGTTTCAGGTATGGTTGTTAGAGCTTCAGAAGTAAAACCTCTTGCAAAAGAATTGGTCTTTGTATGTCCTGATGAACATCAAACTAAAGTTATTCAACTAAAAGGAATGGATGTAAAAATCCCAATAGTTTGTGATAACCCGAGTTGTAAACACAGAGATTTTGAATTAAAGCCAGAAGCTAGTAAATTCATAGATTTTCAAATTCTTAGATTACAAGAACTTCCAGAAGATCTTCCTCCCGGCCAATTACCTCATTATATTGACGTTACAATTAGACAAGATCTTGTAGATAATGCAAGACCAGGTGATAGAATTATCCTTACTGGTATAGTACGAGTAGAGCAAGAATCTATTGCAGGAATAACTCGAGGTCACAGTGGATTATATCGATTACGAATAGAGGGAAACAATATTGAATTTTTAGGAGGGCGAGGTTCTAAAACTTCACGTAAAATTGAGAGAGAAGAAGTATCTCCTGAAGATGAAAAGATGATCAAAACACTTGCTCAAAGTCCTAATGTATATCAGAGATTGATTGATTCTTTTGCACCGCATATTCAAGGACAATCTTTAATCAAAGAAGCTATTTTATTACTGATTGTCGGTTCAACTCAAAGATTACTTGGTGATGGAAGTAAGATTAGAGGTGACATCAACGTATTTCTTGTTGGTGATCCTGGTACTGCAAAAAGTGAAATGCTAAAATTTTGTGCAAGAATTGCTCCACGAGGACTATACACATCAGGTAGAGGTTCAACAGCAGCAGGTCTTACTGCTGCTGTAGTACGTGATAAAACAGGAATCATGATGTTAGAAGCAGGAGCTGTTGTACTTGGTGATCAAGGTCTTGTATGTATTGATGAATTTGATAAGATGAAACCTGAAGACAGAAGCGCATTGCATGAAGTTATGGAACAGCAATCAGCAAGTATTGCAAAGGGTGGTATTGTTGCCACATTAAACGCAAGAACATCAATTTTAGCAGCTGCTAACCCAATGTATGGAAAATACGATCCATTCAAAAATATAACAGAAAATGTAAATCTGCCAATTCCATTATTGACTAGATTTGACTTAATTTTTGTAGTACGTGATATCCCTGGAAGGGAAAAAGACGAAAAAATTGCAAGACACATAATTGAATTACATACACCACAAGGAACTGACAAACGTTCAGTAATTGATGTTGATATTCTAACAAAATATCTTTCATATGCAAAACGTTCTAGTCCTGATTTAACCAAAGAAGCTGAAGAAAAAATTCTGGAATATTACCTTCAAATGAGAAATGTAGAATCTGAAGAAATGATTACAGTCACACCTAGACAGCTAGAAGGAATTATTAGGCTTTCAACCGCAAGAGCGAGATTACTTATGAAAGATAAAGTAGAGGAAGAAGATGCTGAGAGAGCCATATTTCTAATTCAAAGTATGCTTCAAGATGCAGGCGTTGATGTTAATACTGGTAAGGTTGATCTTGGAGTTTTGCAAGGAAGGCCAAGAAGTGAAGTATCTAAGATGCAGTTGTTTATGGATGTTTTAAAATCGATGGAAGGTGACAATAAAGTTGCAGTTGAAGAACGAACTTTTGTCAAAGAACTAGAAAAGACAGAAAAATTTACTGAAGAGGAAGCGCGAAACTATATTCGAAGAATGCTTCGCGAAGCATCTATTTATGAATCAAAACCCGGTCATTATAACCGAGTATGAAAATAGAACAACTAGATCTTCTTAAACCTGCAATTGATTTTTTATTGTCTGAAGGATTTTCTAAATTATATCCACCACAAGCAGATTGTATTGATGCTGGACTCCTCAATGGAAAAAGTATACTAGTTTCTGCACCTACCGCGAGTGGTAAAACTCTAACTGCAATCATATCTATAATTAATTATCTTTCAAAAAATAATGGTAAAGTTGTATATCTTAGTCCATTAAGAGCATTAGCTTCTGAAAAATTTACTGAATTCAAAAAACTAGAAAAAATTGATTTAGGAAAAAAAATTAGAGTGGGAATATCCACTGGTGATTTTGAAAATATTGAAAAAAATCTTGAAAAAAATAATGTGCTAGTTTTAACAAATGAAAAAATGGATTCTATAATTCGTCATGGTACTGAATGGATTGATGAAATTGGATTAGTTATTGCAGACGAGATTCATCTTATTGGAGATGAAAGTAGAGGACCAACATTGGAGATGATCTTAACAAAACTAAAATTATTAGAATCTAAACCTCAAATTTTAGGTCTTAGTGCAACAATAACGAATTCTGCTGAACTTGCAAATTGGCTTGATTGTACACTTGTAAAAAATGACTGGCGACCTGTTCCTCTATCTGAAGGAGTATATGATGCGGGAGGAGTAATAATGAATAATGGTAAAAAATTTGAGGTTGAGCCTAGTATTCGTGGGATTTCTATTGATTTGGGTGTACAATCTGTAAAAGACGGTGGTCAATCATTAGTTTTTGCAGAAACTAGAACACGTTCAAAAGCTCTTGCAACAAAAGCTGCGGATATTATATCACAATTTTTAGAAAAAAACGAATCTGAAGAATTAGAAAAAGTTTCAAAAAAAATACTCTCAAATAATGAACATACTGAATTAGTAAGAACACTTGCAACATTAATAAAAAAAGGGGTTGCATTTCATCATGCTGGATTAAATCAAAACTGTAGACAAGCAATAGAAACTGAATTTCGTAAAGGCACTATCAAATTATTATCTTCTACTCCTACATTAGCTGCTGGTGTAAATCTTCCTGCAAGAAGAGTTATTATTTCTAACATCAATAGATATAATGCAAAGGTTGGTGCAAACAGACCAATTAGTATCTTAGAGTACAAACAACTTTGTGGTAGAGCTGGAAGACCACAATATGACGACTATGGTGAATCAATAATTGTTGGAAATGGAAATAGTGAAGATCTAATGGAGTATTATATTCATGGAGAACCAGAACCGATTTTATCAAAAATCACCGATGATAAGTCATTAAGAACACATGTGTTAAGTATAATTGTAACAAATCCCGGAATTAAAAAAGAAAACATTTTAGAGTTTTTTTTGCATACATTGGGTGGAATACAATCTAGAAAAGCAACTATAAAATTTGCCATTGATATATCCTTAAGGTTTCTAACTAGTGCATTTTTAATCATTAAAAAAGGTGAGAGATATGCTGCTACCGAGTTTGGAAAAAAAACTTCGATGTTGTATGTTGATCCATTAACTGCAACTTACTTTAGAGATGCACTTGAAAATGTATCTAAAGAAAGAAAACACACTTTTGGATTTTTACATTTAATTTCAAATTGTGAAGAATTTTTCCCTAAATTCTCACTAAGAAATAAAGACTTTGAAACTGCCAGTTTAATGATTGAAAATCATTCTTCAGAGATATTAGAACCATTATCTGAATATGATTGCTCTAGAAGTTTACTTGCTTTACAGGCTTGGATTACGGAATCATCTGAATTATCTCTATCTGATAATCTAGGAATAGAATCTGGTGATATGCATAGAATGGTTGAGACTGCTGATTGGTTAGCATATTGTTTACGAGAAATTTCAAAACATGTTGAACGTGCTGATCTTCTTGATGAATTAGAGAATCTTAGACAACGAATAATTTATGGAATTAAGGAAGAATTGTTAGATTTAGTGAAAGTAAAAGGAATTGGACGTGTAAGAGCAAGAGTGCTATATAAACATGGAATTAAATCTCTTGATGATTTATCAAAGATTCCAGTGAACAAATTAGCAGAAATTGATAAAATTGGTTCAACCATCGCAGATAACATAAAGTCAGAGTTAAAGAAGGTTAGATAGTTGACTGAATTAATCATACCTGCAATCATTTCATGTGTTGGTGCATTTTTTACCGTATTTTTTACAACTCCATATTTGATTAAATTTCTACACAAAAGAAATCTTGCAGTCCAAGATGTGAACAAAAAAGATCATGTGATGATTGTACGACCTGGAGGTCCATCCATAATTGCAGGAATTATAGTATCGGAATTTATTTTATATGGGTTTTTACAAATGAATGAAATTCTTGCAATAATAATTACTAGTTTTATAGCGTTTCTAATTGGCTATGTGGATGATAGAAAAGTAATGGGAGGATGGTTTAAACCAATTGCTTTGATATTTGCTGCAGCACCGATAATTTTCTTTGGTGCATATGATTCCAATCTATCTTTTCCTTTATTTGGTACAGTCCAAATACCTGCTCTTTATCTTGGACTAATCATTTTCATGATCCCTATCACAGGTAATACCATTAATTCTATTGATGTACTAAACGGAGTAGCTAGCGGTTTTATGGTTATTGCAAGTTTTTCCCTTAGTGCCGCATTATTTATTTTACAACATTATGAAATGGCTATAGTTAGTTTACCATTAGGATTTGTTGCTTTAGCATTTTACAAATATCATAAAATTCCAAGCAAAATATTTCCTGGAGATTCTGGTGCTTTAGCTTTGGGTGGAATGTATGGCGCAATTGCAATAATTGGTCATGTAGAAATTATTGCAGCAATCGCTCTTTTGCCTGCAGTAATTAACTCATTTTTGTTCTTATCTAGCATGAAACGAATCGTAGAACATAGGCAAATCAAAGGAAAACCTGTTGAGCATACTGAAGATTTCAAATTAATGGCAACTAAAGATAAAACTGCTCCAATTACACTAGTACGACTAATTCTAGCAGTAGGACCATTATCTGAAAAACAAGTTGGTTATGTAATTTTCAAACTTGCTATTTTTTCAGGAATCCTTGCAATAATAACTGCATTTATGACGAGGTTAGTCATTTGAAAATAGGACTTTTTAGTTTTATCTTTGTTATGTGGGTTTTGATAATTGTCGGTGGAGGAATTTTAGTAATGATTTTAGGTCCTTTTTCGATCTCTGGCTTTGGTGATTTTGATTCATTATTGACATCCATATTCAAAGCCATTATCGCAATTCTTTTGATAATAGTTTGGATTCTAATTTTATCAAAATTAAAAAATTGGATATTTAAAAAAGAAATTAAATTCTAACTTTCCATCCACTGTTTTTGTTTTTTATCGTATTCTTTACGTGTATACCTTATTGTAGCGGGAACTCCAATTACTACAGAATCTTCTGGAACATTTCTCGTTACTACTGCACCCATAGCAACTACACTATTCTTGCCAATAGTTACACCTGCTTTAATAACAGCCCTTGCCCCTATCACTGCATTATCTTCAATGGTTACTCCTACCATTTTCTCACACATTGGATATGGATCATTAGTTAATACTGCTGCAGGTCCAATGAATACATTTTTTCCAATTCTTGATAATGGTGGGATGTATGCTTGTCCTTCTATCTTTGTATTTTCTCCAATCTTTACATTGTAATCAATATGAACAAGTGAACCAATCTTCACATTATTTCCAATTTCTACATTATCTCCAATATATGAAAAATGCCAGATTTTGACATTCTCTCCTATCTTTGCTTTTTCAGAAATAAAGTTTGTAACCAATTATATCACAAATGCCATGGCTTTGCCATAGTAATAATTTTTTCAGGCAAGTTTTTCTTATTATTAGTGAGAAATTCTATCTCTTGCTTCTTGTTTCTTAATTCATCAGGTAACATTATTGGAATCTCTTCAATTATGGGATAAAATCTTGAACATTTGGGGCAAAATAATGCTCCTTCTGAAACAATATTATTTTCTTCTTTAATTTCATATAGTTCTAAAGGATGATTTTTGTCTATAGGGCATGCTAAAATATCCATCATTGTCTTGTTCATTTCAATTCCAGATAGATTGGCATGCCTTTTTGGCTAGATAAAAGTGCAGCTTCTGCTATTTTTGTTACATTTACTGCTTGCTGTGAACTTACAACTAGATTATTTTTTCCTTCTATAGCTCCCAAAAAACTTTGAATTTCCAGTAGTAATGGTTCCTGTTTGTCATTCCGTGGTATTTCGGTTTCTTCTTTTTTCTCAATTTTTATTTCCTGCGAAATGAAATCTGATGTAATTATTGCATCAGTACACACTGCTGTAAATGTTCTAACTCTTTTTGGTGTAATCCAATTTGATGAAATAATTGCTACTTTGTCATTTTTATATCCTAACATAATACTTGCAAAATCTTCATGTTCATGATTTATTCTACCTGATCTTGCAAAAACTACTTGAGGCATATCATCAAACAACCAATTTGCAGTATCTATGTCATGAACAGATGTATCGTAAATAATTCCAACATCTTTGATATGTAGTGGCATTCTATTTTCTCTGTGAAATTCAAGCATTACAAGTTCTCCATATTTTTTTTCTTTCACAAACTTTTTCACATTATCTACTGCTGGGTTAAATCGTTCTATGTATCCACAAGTTAGTACTAGGCTATTTTTTTTGGCCAGATCTGCAATTTTCTGACCATCTTCTGATTTGTATGTCATGGGTTTTTCTACAAATACATGTTTTTTTGCTTCAAGCAATTTTGTTGCAATTTCTGTGTGTGTTGATGTTGGAGTTACTACAAACGCTCCATCAAATTCTTCAAATTCAATCAAATCATCCAATGAATTATAATGATTAACTGAATATTTTTCACCATATTCTTTACTTCTTTCAGCATTAGTATCGCAAACTGCAGAAAGAACACCTAATTGTGATAGAATTCTTGTATGATTTTTCCCCCATCCTCCTGTACCGATTTGAACAATTTTCATTTAATACACCGCAGTTAACCAATCAGAGTAATTTTGGTTTTTGTTCATTACTATGTCTGTATACTCTTTCATCATTTTTTTAGTAATATGTCCTGGTTTACCATCACCAATTTTCTTACCATTCATTGAAATTATAGGTGTGATCTCTGCAGCAGTACCCGTAAGAAAAATTTCATCAGAAATTTCTAATTCACTTCTAGATACATCATTTTCTGTCACATCAATATTTAGATCCTTTGCAATTTTTATTATTGCATCACGTGTTATTCCATTTAATGCTGAAGAAGATAATGATGGTGTGATCAATCGTTCTTCTCTTACAATGAAAATATTTTCTCCAGGCGCTTCACTTACATTTCCATTATGATCCAATAAAATTGCTTCATCATAACCACTTCTTTTTGCTTCTTGTGTTGCTATAATTGAATTAAGATAATTTCCTCCCATTTTTGCTTGTGGTGGATTTGACATGTCAGAGAATTTTCTCCATGATACCACTCCTGCAGTAATTCCATTTTTGCTAAATAAATCTCCAAATGGGAAAGCAAAAATTGCAACATTAGTTGGTGCTTTTTCTGTAACATGTAGATTTATTCCATAATCTCCTACAAAATAAAATGGTCTAATATAACATGATTTTTTTATTTTATTTTTTTCGCAAATTCTAATTATTGCATTACTAATGATTTGATCTGAAAAATTAAGCGAAATATTATAAAATTGACCTGATTTTCTAAACCGCTTTACATGTTCATCTAATCTAAAGATAAAAAGATTTTTTCCATTCCAATATGCTCGAATTCCCTCAAAAACAGAAGTTCCATAATGAATTGCATGAGTTGTAATTGGGACTTTGGCTTTATCTATGGTTGTAAATTTTCCATCAAACCAAACATATTTTGAAATAGGAAGACCCACAAAAAATCATCGATATATCAGTAATTAATCTATTTGGGAATATTTTTCTCATTATTTTCTCTAAAACCTAGAATTAGAACGTAATTTTGATAATTAAATTTTGTTAGTGTATTCATTTTTGATGAATTCTTGAATAATTCTAATTTTCATATGATTTTAGACTTGATGAATCTTTTAATTTTTAGACAATGAATCTTTGAAGATAAAAATACAAAAAACATAAGATCTAATCTTGCAAAATGGATTTTTTCTTTTTTAAAATATTTTAAAATTGTATTCTCAACATCACCCATTTTGTGTAATTTTTTTAATTTCACCTGTAGAAATTCTAGTAAATTGTCAATTCTATTATGGCAGCAAAGAAAAAAGCAGCAGCTAAAAAAACAACTAAAAAGGCTTCAAAAAAGAAATAATCTTTTGAAGCTTGTTTTATTTTTTCCAATCTAGATTTTTATAAAATATTCATATTTTAGATGATTTACTCCGACCATCCTTCCTTAGGGAATTTCATTCCTAAAACTCGGGTTGTTTTATCCTCAGAATCTGAAAATTTTTTAATTACTTCCCAATTTTCTTCAATTATTTGTTGGACACTTTGTGGAACGTCATTTTTCCAATTTATTGTTTTATCTAATACTGAATTATAGATATTTTCTTTAACCGTTGTTGCTGACAATATTCTTCTTTGTCCTATCTTTGGCTTTAATCTGTATAATTTGAGCATATACCCTTCTGTTTTATCTCCTGTATATGAGAAAAAATCACCTTGTACACCTTTTAGTATTTGTCTTCGTAATTCCCATGATTTTGGTGATAATAATGGTGGCATGTATTTTTTAAATGGTGCAAAAAAAGTATAGTCATTTGTTATTCTAATAGAATCTCCAAAAATGGATGTAAGCATTTTTTTTCTAATTTCAAAATTAAATGGAAAGCTTTTACTGTTAATTTCCATTTTACCTGATTTGAAAATAACAGGCATAATTTTAACAATATCTGCTTTATTTTTTAATTCATTTATGATTTCAACATGAGCATTAGTGACAGGATTTAGATGTGCTAGGTACAGAGCAGTAATCAATCACATTAACTAGAAAAATGTCATATTTCAATGATTGACTTTCTAAAAATATGGGAACGATGGGATTTGAACCCATGATCTCCAGCACCCGAGGCTGGCAGTATACCAAGCTAACCTACGTCCCCGAAGTTTAGAATTGCTAGGTAATTTTATTTCTTTAAAAAGTTGCTTAACCGTACGATTCGTACTTTACTTCAAAGCTTCCGTCTGCACGTTTATCATGTTCTGTAACAAATCCTTTTGGTTTTAGGAAATCCATTACACCATCAATTGTTCCTTGCCAACCACAGACATAAAACATTGTATTTTCTTTTGTAATTTTATCTTCAATCAATTCTTCTAATGGTGAAATTCCATTGTCTCTTGGTCTAAGAAATGTTTCAACCCTTCCAACTTGACCTGCCCATGATCTGTTAAACCATTCTTGTGGTCTACTTATAGCTGCTCTGTATTTAAAATTCCATTTGTCTTTTCCTTTTGCTATGCTTTCATTTTCTAAATCTGTTAGTAATTCTTTGTAACTTAACTCATCAACATAACTTGCACCATGTAAAACAATTATCTCTCTTTTATCTCCAATAGCATGTAGGTGTTGTGCAAAACTTACAAATGGTGCTAGACCTGTACCCCCTCCAATACAAATAATTCTTCGATTATCTTTTTCTCCATTTGGAAGGGTTTCATTTATCAAGAGTGCTCTACCTGTAGGTTTTAACCATAAAATTTCATCACCTTCTTTAGCATTGAATAACTGCGTGGTTAATCTACCTGGAAGTGGTTTTCTTACCCATCTAATTACAAGCTCAATATACTTTTTATTTTCAGGATGTGATGCAATTGAATAAGCTCTTCTAACAATTTTTCCACCTTCTACAGGATTTGGTAAACCTAATGTGATAAACTGACCTGCCTGATAATCAGGAACTGGTCCGTCTTTTGGTACTAGTCTAATAATTACAAGGTCTTCCTTAAGTAACTGAACATAGGTGATGGTTGCTTTGTTATCTACTACCATAACGTTACATCCATCCTAATTATGGTTAAATATCTTGTGTTAATTTCACACTTGTGTTTTTTTTGACCGCTAAACGTTAATAACCAATTTGAAAAACGTTATTCGATCAGTTTACTGATTATTGGGCCGATCGTCTAGTCTGGTAGGATGGGTGCATGGCATGCATCAGATCGAGGGTTCAAATCCCTTTCGGTCCACTTTCTCTTTTAACATTTGAAAGTAATCTCTCTAACTCTGAATCTTGTTGATTAGACAATTCTTTAATTTCACTCTCTGACAATGAATATCCGAGATCAATAATTGCTTGTAATGCACTTTTTCTAACTTCCAAATTACAGTCGGATAGACAATCATAAATTGCTTCTTTAGCTTCTTTTGCTTTAAGATGTCCTAATGCTCCAAGAGCGCATGCTTTTACCATTGAACTTTGATCATCTAATAAATTGATGATTTCTGATATTGCATTAGTATCATTTCGATTAGCTATTACTAAAGCTGTGTATCCTCTAATGTTTTTATTTTGAGATTTCAAATTATTTACTAATAAATCTGAAATATTATTTTCATTTAATACTAGTGCACTAAAAGCTTCTCCTCTCACTTTAATATCGACATCATCTAATTTTGAAATTATTTTTTGTATAATTTCTATATTGTTTGTACCAGCAAGAAATTCCAGATTTTTAATTTTTTCTTCAATAGTTCCTGAATCTAAAATTTCTATGATGTTTTTCATATTATTCATTAAAATCCCCAGATCTAGTTAATAATGCTTCAATATTTTTCATAAAATTTTATCTAGAATCAAAAATTCTCTTTTAGCTTTAAATTATCGTTAAATACCGAACTTCTTATGTCAAACGAATCCAGAAACACCATATTCATTGGTAAGAAACCATTGATGGCATATGTAACATCAACGCTAATTCAATTGGCAAACTTACCCTCCGTCTACATCAAAGCTAGAGGTCTAAGCATTGGTCGTGCTGTGGATGTAGCTCAAATCATTGCAAGAAAGACAGAAAATGCTGGATACTCTATTGGAGAAATAAAAATAGGCTCCGAATCATTAGAGTCACAAGACGGTAGAACCAGAAACGTTTCAACAATAGAAATTGAAGTAAAGAGAAACGGTTGATAACTGTACTTTACTTGAAATTTTTTATTTTATTCTCTTTTTGAAAATCTATATCTCTTTTCTAATTTTTGGAATTTGGGTAATTCGACCAGATCATTGAACTGATCAAAATTTACAACTTTTTGTTTTGATTTCCTTGTAGTTCCTGACTTTTTCAATTCTTTTAAAATGTTCATAGTTGCAAAAGTATTAGCAAATAATACTGAAAGTGGATATAAAATAATTTTAAATCCTAATTTATGTAATGTTTCTGCTGACATTATTGGAGTTGTACCTCCCTCTATCATATTTGCTACAAGAGG
The DNA here is from genome assembly GCF_025699065.1 of Nitrosarchaeum sp. Taxonomy (NCBI): domain Archaea; kingdom Thermoproteati; phylum Nitrososphaerota; class Nitrososphaeria; order Nitrosopumilales; family Nitrosopumilaceae; genus Nitrosarchaeum; species Nitrosarchaeum sp. The sequence continues at coordinate 182,422 of NZ_JAILWF010000002.1, forward strand.
TGCATTGATAGATTTTCCAATTATTTTCATCTCTTCTAATGATCTTGGTGCTTCAATAAACACTGCATCTGCCCCTGTTTTTTTATTTTGTAATCCACGTTCTATTGCTGCATCTAGTCCTTCTGTAGCTCTTGCATCAGTCCTTGCAACAATTATGAAATCTTTACTTTGTCTTGCATCTATAGCTGCCCCCAATTTTTCGGTATATTCTTCTTGTGATATCACTTCTTTTCCTTGCATATGACCGCATCTTTTTGGCCATCTCTGGTCTTCTAGAAAAATCCCTGATGCACCTGCTGATTCTAACTCCCTTACCAATTTCCAAACACTTAATGCATTACCATAACCTGTATCTGAATCAACTATTACAGGAACTGAAACGGCTCTACATATTCTTCTTGCATTATCTAATGTTTCAGTTGCTCCAATGAAACCATAGTCTGGCATTCCAAATAATGTAGCTGAAGTTCCATATCCTGTTTGAAACATAGCTTCAAACCCTACTTTTTCTGCAATTTTTGCTCCAATTGCATCATACACTCCTGGAATTACAAGTGACTTGTTTGTTTTTAGCATACTTTTCAAATTTTTCATGCTATTACTTTTAGGGAGAATTATTTATGATTTTAAAATATTAAAATGACATATACAATCCTATTCTATTTTAATTTCTTTTCCTTTTTTGATAGTTTTTTTCTCATCTATTTTCTTTAGCTCTGATTCTAAGAATTTTCTATATTTCTCAGTTTCATCATTTGTCATATTGGCAAAATTGGAGCTAAGAATTGAACCTATTATGGACATTTTTTCTAACAGATCCGTTGCAACAAATCTTCCTACATTCCCTAATCTAAAAAGGACATCTAATTGCTTTCTAACAATTTCATTTACTTTGTCAACATCTTCTGCCGTCTCTATTCCTTTTTTTGTTAATTGATACTTTCCATCTCTAGTTTCTTCAATAAGATCTTCATCAAGTAATCTTCCTAATAATGGATAGATCAACCCAGGTGAAGGTTTCCATATCCCATTACTTTGTTCTACAGCATAATCTATAATCTCTTTTCCAGTATGCGCTTTCTTTTTTAAAAGTTCTAAAATAAAATACCTTGAAAATCCTCTAGGTATTGAACTTCCAACTCTTTGAAACCATTCTGAAATCATAATCAATAATATCGCTAGTGATATATAATATTTTTTTGAAAATCTACGCTCATTACTACATATTTAACCCGCCTTTTAGGTAGTCATTCTGTCAAAATGGTCGAATCTCTTGAATTTGATTTGATAATATGTGGGTCTGGATTAGCTGGTTTAAGGGCAGCTATAGAAGCCGCAAGGAAGAACTCAAAAATCAAAATTGGAATTGTTTCAAAACTTCAAGTTATGCGTTCTCATTCTGTATCTGCAGAAGGTGGAACAGCGGCTGTTCTTTTTGAAGATGAAGGTGATACTATTGAATCTCATATTTATGATACAGTGAAAGGAAGTGATTTTCTTGCTGATCAAGATGTTGCTGAGAGGCTTTGTGTGGAGATGCCAAAAGAAATTTATCAATTGGATCATTGGGGAATGCCTTGGTCTAGACGAAAAGATGGAAGAATAGGTCAAAGAAATTTCGGTGGTTATAGTTTCCCAAGAGCTACATATGCATCTGATAAAGTTGGCTTCTTTGAAATGCAAACTTTGTATGATACATGTCAAAAATTTGAAAATATTGAATATCTAAATGAGTGGTTTGCAACATCAATTATTCATGATGGAAAACGATTTATGGGAATCACTGCAATTGAACTTTCATCTGGCACATTTTATTCAATTAAAGGTAAAGCTCTAATCATTGCAACTGGTGGAGCTGGAAGACTGTACAGTTTCTCAACTTATGCATTATCTTCAACTCCGGATGGTTTGGATATGGCATTACGTGCAGGTATGGCACTTAAAGACATGGAATTTGTTCAATTTCATCCAACTGGAATTTTGCCTTCGGGAATATTGATCACTGAAGGTGCAAGGGGTGAGGGAGGATATTTGCTAAATAACAAGGGTGAACGATTTATGAAAAAATATGCTGGTGAAAAAATGGAATTAGCTCCACGTGATATTGTTTCAAGAGCTATGATGACAGAAATGAGTGAAGGACGTGGATTCAAACATGAAACTGGCGTTAATTGCATGAAACTTGATTTACGCCATCTTGGAGATGAAAAAATTAAAGAAAAATTAGGTGGTATCCGAGAAATTTCTATTAAATTTTCAGGATTAGATCCTTCCACTGACATACTTGATGTTAGACCTGTATGTCATTATATGATGGGTGGAATTCATACTAATATCGACGGTGCTACTGAACTTCAAGGTGTATGGGCTGCAGGTGAGGCAGCATGTAATAGTGTTCATGGTTCAAATCGACTTGGAGCAAATTCTACTTCTGAGTGTATAGTATGGGGTAAAATTACTGGCAGTTTGGCAGTTGATTATATTGAAAAAAATGACTTGACCTCTTCTTGGCCTCATCACTTAGTTGCAGCTGAGGAAAAAAGAATTTATGATGGCATATTTCGAGGTAACGGCGATGCTAATCCATATGAAGTTAAACAAGAACTAACTGACATTATGAATGATAAAGCATATGTTTTCAGAAACGAAAAAAATCTTGTCGAAGGATTACAGAAAATACGCCAACTAAAAGAACAAACTTGGAAGCATGTTGATGACAAAGCAAATGAATACAATACTAACTTTTCAAATGTGATGGAACTCGATTCAATGTTTCGTGTTGCAGAAATTGTTTTGCTAGGAGCTATTAATAGAAAAGAATCACGTGGTGCACATGCAAGAACTGATTATCCTAAACGTGATGATGCAAACTTTTTACATCATACTCTAGCCTATTATGATCCTAAAGAGCCAATTATGAAAACACATCCGGTAACAATTACTAAATATCAACCAGTAGAGAGGAAATACTAGATGACTGATCAAGACGAACACAAAGAGGGTATTGGTGGAATGATCAATCCTCGAAGATATGGTATTGAAAGAGTGGCATATCTATTAATGAGATTAAGTGGGTTGGGATTATTGGCATATTTTATAGGTCATATCTATGAAACTAGTTCAATTTTAAAAGGTCAAGTTGGATGGAATGAATTTCTTGCAATTACACAAACCAACGAAGGTCATGCAATTTTAGCTATAGTTATTGCAATGTGTGTTTTCCACACTGTTAATGGAATTAGAGTGATGCTTGGACATGGAGGAGTTGGAGTAGGTAAACCTGCTAGACCTGATTATCCATACATTCCAGCCTCTCAAAACATTAGACACAAAATGGGAATATATTCTGCAATAATTCTTGCTGCAATTGCAATGATGTATGGACTCGCGGTAATGTTTGGTGAATAAAATGAGAGAAAGTATTATTATGAAAATTCATTATGGAACTGCTCTAGCTGCAGTGGCATTAGTAGCAGTTCACATATTGATGCGTCTTACACAAGGATTTGCAGAATCTTTGGAATATGAAAGTGTAATTGCAAACTACAAATTTCTACCATATGCGGGTATGCTTGAAATAATTTTAATTCTACTATCTATTCATGGATTTAATGGATTAAGGGTAATACTACTCGAGTTGAAACAAGGAAGAAAATATGAAAAGGCAGTTTCATATGGATGTGTTGTTGCTATGATAGCATTAATTGCATATGGTTCACGAACAATAATAATGGTTAATACGGGGATGATGTAGATGGCACAGGAATCTAGTTTGGCAGAAAAAAATACTATGAAAAAAATCACTTTACGTATTGCAAGATTTAATCCTGCAAATGACGATGCCAAAAAATTTATGGAATTTAATATTTCATACGAAAAATGGACAACTGTATTAGAAGCAATTCTTGATGTTAAGCAACATTTTGATCATTCTATTGCAGTTAGATATTCTTGCAGACAAGCTACTTGTGGTTCATGTGGGATGATTATTAATGGCAAACCTAGACTGGCATGTTTTACAAAAATCAGCGAGCTGAATTCAAATATTGTAACCGTTGAACCAATGAATAACTTTCCAATCATTCGTGATCTTGCAGTAAAATTTGAACGACTATTTGATACTCATCATAAAGTAAAACCATATCTGATTCGTGATGACACTGAAATTTCAAGTAGCACAAAAGAATTCCTCCAAACTCCTGAAGAGCTAGAACAATACATCCAATTTTCAAATTGTATTAAATGTGGATTATGCAACTCGGCATGTCCCACAATGGCAACAGATTCTTCGTTTGTAGGTCCTCAGGCATTAGCCCAAGCATATCGATATGTTGCTGATAGTAGGGATAAAGGCAAAGATGAACGCCTAAAAATTATTGATGATTCTCACGGTATTTGGAGATGTCATTTTGCCGGCTCTTGTAGTCAAGTATGCCCAAAAGGCGTAGACCCAGCCATGGGCATTCAATTACTCCGTGGTTATATGTTAGGATTTAGAAGCTAAATCTTTTTTTTTGGATTAGGGCTATTATTTACCTGATTGTTAATCTGTTCTGCCATAAAGTGATTTGATACATTTACTTTAACATCATCAATTCCATCTACCTTCAAAAGATTATCATGTATATCTTGACAGATTTTAAATCCAAAAACTGCAGGACAAAATGGACTAGTTAGATGTAAATCTACTTTCACGTTATTACTGTTGATGTCAACTTCATCAATTAATTCTAAATCGGTAATTGATGTATTGATTTCAGGATCTACAATCTTTGATAGCTCATCAAAAATTTTCACTCTAAGTTGTTTGATATCTAGACTCATGGAGAAAAAAGCGTTGATGCTATATATAACCATTCTAGAATATTAGATAATGTATCGTTCTCGTCTTAGTACAGATTTGAGTGATATTACTTTAGATTATGTTTCATCGATTAAAGACGATATTCAAATAGCGCTTTATGATATTCTAGGAAGCCAAGCTCATACTATAATGTTATTTGAAAACCAAATTATTACAAAAAATGATGTAAAAAAAATTCTTTCAGCTTTAGACTTTTTAAAAAATGAAAAATTTGATGTTTTTAGTGGAGCTGAAGATATTCATGAATTAATTGAAACACTAGTTATCAAAAAAGCTGGTATTGCTAGCGGTGGAAAAATGCATACAGCACGTTCCCGTAATGATCAAGTTTCTTTAGATATTAGAATGAAAATTCGTGATGATATTAACATTATTTGTAATTGTTTACTTGATACAATTGAAGCACTTGTATCTTTAGCAAAAAACCATCAAAAAACAATAATGCCTCTTTATACGCATCTTCAACAAGCTCAAGCTGGTTTATTTTCACACTATCTAATAGCTCAGGCCGATGTGTTGTTTAGGGACTTTGATCGTCTTTATAGTACATTTAACCATGTTAATCAAAGTCCGTTAGGAGCAGGCCCTGTTGGAGGAACTAGTATTGCAATAGATCGACATAGTACTGCCAAAATGTTAGGATTTGATAGTGTTTTAGAAAATTCTCTAGATGCAACTAGCACACGTGATTTTGTTGTTGAATACGTTTCAATGATCGCAATACTGATGACTAATCTTAGTAGAATTTCTGAAGATTTTATTATTTGGTCAACGTCTGAATTTTCCTTTATAGAACTTGCAGATGAATTCACGTCTCCATCAAGTGTAATGCCTCAAAAGAAAAACCCCGATATATTAGAATTAACAAGAGGGAAAACTGCAGAGGTAATTGGAAATCTTACTGCAATCCTAACTACCATCAAAGGACTGGCTTCTGGATATGGACGTGATCTGCAACAAATTAAATCATCCATTTGGTCAACATCTAAAATTTCTTTAAACGCATTATTGATTTTAAAATCTATTCTCCTTACATTACATGTTAATGAAAAAGAAATGAAAAAGTCAACCGAATCTAGTTATCTTATTGCCCTTGATATTGCAGAAAAATTAGTTCAAAATGGAATTCCATTTCGAACAACTCATAAAATTGCAGGAGGCTTAGTGCAATTGGCACATCAATCCAATAAATCTTTGAATAAACTCACTTCAAAAGAAATTTCAAAAATTGCACAAGATGCTAAAATCCCTCCTAATCTTATCATGAAAATTATTGAATCCACAACAATTACATCCTCTCTAAAAGAAAGAAAGTCCTTTGGCTCTTCAGGATATGATGAGCAAAAGAGAATGATTGAAGATCGTGTGAAAAAAATTAATGATTATAGAATCAATGCAACAAAACGATCTAATGCTATTACTAAGGCATTAGATGATCTCTCTAGCAAAGTTACTGAATTGATAAAATAGGAGCGGGTCTAGTGGGATTCGGACCCACGACAACCGGATTAAAAGTCCGGTGCGCTACCTGGCTGCGCCATAGACCCCTCACAAAAAATGCTTGACGTGTATAATTTAGTCTTTTACAAAATTTTTTCTGTTACAGAAACTTTTAATCTGGCAATTTGTTTGAAACAATTCGGGCCCTTGTAGTATAGTCCGGTCTAGAATTCGACCCTGTCACGGTTGAGACGCGTGTTCAAATCCCGCCGAGGGCGCCATTTATCTTACAATGATTTTATTTTCAATTTTCTTGGATTATGATCGCTCTAAACATCGTATTTTTATATAAAATTAAGAATAATCAAGCATTATTTTTCTACTTTTTCAATTCTTTTACAATCTAATTATTTCATTTGAGATTACCTCCCAAAATTTCACTACAAGAATATTAAAATTCAGGCAATTTTAGTAAAATTTGATGTCAGAAAAGCATGATGAATCTAAGATAGAAACTACAACTGTCAATGATTTAACATCTGATAAGACATCTGCAGAACAAACCGCAGAATCTAAATCTGAAATTGCAAAAGAAGCTAAAGTAAAAGCTAATGATAAAGCAAATGTAGCCAAAGATGCAAAAAATGAAGTAGTAACTAAAGTAAAAGAAACAGTTCAAGCAGCAGAAGGAACTAAAGCAGCTAATGAAGCTAAAGCAGCTGCTCAAGCAGCCGCAAAGGCAGCAGCTGCAGCTAAAGCAGCTGAAGATGCAGAAAAAGCTGCAAAAGAAGCAATTGCAAAGGCTGAAGCAGCTAAAGCAGCAGCAGAAGCAGCTGCTGAAGAAGAATACAAAGCAATTGCAGCTGAAGTTAAAGCAACAAATGCAAAAGCTCCAACATTTACTAATCAACGTAAAGGGGAAGAAATTTTTCGAAGAGAAATGGGAGAGCCTGAATTTTTCTTAGCAAAAAAAGATAGATTTCCAAGACCCATTCTTTCATCTGAAGAACAAGATGAACTCACAAGAAAAGTAGAGATTCCAACAGATAATACACCAAAATATATTCCACAACATGTTCTAAGTCCTGAATTTGGTGGAATGTCTAATTATGAATCGGGAGTAGGAAATTTCTTGGAGGAGACTAAACAAAAACTTAAAAAATTAAAAAGCGATCCTAATTCATCTCAAAAAGATATCCTTGCAACACAACAAGAACTTGCATATTTGGAATCAATTTATGAGAATTATTATATCGGTATGAATGTTTTCCGTACTGCAAAAGGTGGAAGGAACAAATTAAGAGAATAAATGGTGATGAATTGAGCGAAATTAATTTTGATATCATTAATGCAAGAGTAACTTTCAAAAATGTACCACTTCACTCTTTGGCCAGATTTAGATTTAATGATCTTAAAGTTGCATGTGAAACTTTTAAAAAAATTCCTGGTGTCGCAGAATGTATAATAATTCAAACTGCTAGTAGAGTTGAAATATTTACTGTTAGTAATTTGGAAACAGGAGATACTCCAGATGGAAGAAGGGTTGAGGGAAAGGCTCTAGTTTTAAATCAAATTAAAGAAACATGGGAATCTCTGTCTGAACTTGAACAAATTGATATTGATCACTTTGATCAAACACTTGAAGTTTACAAAGGTACTGATGTCTATCTTAATTTGTTAAGATTGGCTTGCGGTTTAGAATCCGTAGTAATTGGTAAAGAAGAAATATTGAATGAAATTAAATCGTCACTTTCACACGCAAAGGAAATTAATGTATCTGGAGATATTTTGAATAAACTATTTGAAAATATTATTCGAATTGCTTCACGAATAAGAGAAACTACTGGCATTAGTAAAAATGTGATATCTCTCGGTGATGTATCTGTAAAAATTGTAGATGAAAAAGCTGGATTGGATGCTAAGAAACGTATTCTTTTAATTGGTACGGGAGAATCTGCTGCTAGAGTCGCTAAAACTCTAAATAAAAAAGGATTTGCGTTTGATGTTACAAGCAAAACAATTGAGCGTGCAACTGGCTTTTCTAAAATATTGGGTGGTAAACCAATTGCATTTGAAGAAGTATTAGCAGGATTTGATAAATATGATATTGTTTTTGTTGCAACAACTGCTGATTATTTCTTAATTACATTTGATAGATTAAAATTAGTTATGGAAGAGAAAAAGAAAGGTACACTGATTTTAGATTTATCAGACCCACGAACAGTTGATGAAGGAATAACTGCATTACCTGGAATTAAATTATTGTTTAGAGATCAAATTGCTGAAATCTATGAAGAAAATGTTAAATCCAGAATTGGTATGATTCCTGCTGTGGAAAAAATTATTGAAAAAGAAGTACCAATTCTTGAAGCTACAATGAAACACATTACTGCATAATCTTATCGTAATTACTTGGCAGTAATAACTGCATATCTGAAATGTTATTTTTTTCTAAGGATAAATTGCATTAAGGCTTCTTTTGAGTAATCTATACCATGTATGTCTTCAGTATGTTTTCCAAATTCTTCTATTACTTGTTCTATTTCACCTTCTGACACAAATTCACACTCAAAACCATAATCACTGCATTTTAGTTTAGCCATGTCCAGAGTCTATCAACTGGATATAAATATCAAAAGAAAATTTTTATTCATAAAATTTATGATCTACTCATTTTGCTATAATTGGCGCTATATTAGAAGATGTTATTTTTATATGGATTTGATCATATTGTATTTTTAGATAAACCCTAAGTTGGACAGAAATACATTTATCCAAAGTAACAAAAATTATTCTGATGGTAGTAGAGCATAAAGCAAAGATTACTTACATGCAATTACTCAAAGAAGATCTTGTTGTAATTCGTTTGGTTCCAAATAACGGAATGCCAAAATACACTACAGGTCAATTTTTAACTATAGGATTACCAATACCATCTGAACAAAAAATTGTTAGAAGAGCCTACTCAATTGCTTCTCATCCTGAAAATCGAGATTACTTTGAATTTGTAATTAGATGGGTAAGAAAACCATTGCCAGGACGTGTTACTACGGAATTATTTTATGCAAATGTAGGTGATGAAGTATATTTAGGTGAACCCACGGGTAATGCTTTACTGATTGATGATAAATTACCAAATGGTCAGCCTGATACCAGAAGGATTGTTTGTGTGGGTGGTGGAACTGGACTTGCTCCTTTCATTGCTTTTGCTAAACATCTTCATGATACTGGCGATAAACGAGAGATAATTGTTTTGCATGGTGCAAGTTATGTTGATGAGTTAAGCTACAAAGAATTGTTAACAAATTATGAAAACGAAAGTCTTGAAAGAGGAAAAGATCAATGGAATTTTAAATACAGAGCCGCTATTAGTAGACCTAAAGAATTCTTTAATCGTTCTTGGGCAGGTCATGTTGGTAGAGTAGAATCATTTTTTAAACCAAATAAAAATGGAATTTCACCATTAGATGAATTAGTGGGAGAAGAGGTTACTCCTGCAAATACCAAAGTCTACATTTGTGGTTATCAAGGCACTATAGATGGTGTACTTGAATATTTGGGACCAAAAGGATTTGTAACAAAAGAAGAAAAACGTAAAGATGGAAGTTATGAAGTCAAGTATGAATCATACGGATAAAAAATTATAATTTTTTAATATTAATTTATTTAATTTTCATGATGCAGATTTTACATTTTTAATTTATTATGTATTTAGAAAATTTTATTTTTTAATTTGTAAAATAACATCATCGATAATTTTTTGATTTGCTGCTGCAATAAATGATATTCTTGTTTTATAACTAAGATCTGCATCAAGTGGATTCAAATTGGCATCCAAAAGTAAGCCTCCTGCTTCCTTTACTATTATGTATCCTGCTGCAATGTCTTGAATTCTTATTTTATTTCTTAAATCAATAAAAACATCCATTAACCCTCTTGCAAAAAAAGCCATTTCTAATGCATTTGCACCAAAATGTCTTATGTGATTATGCTTCTCAAATATCGGTTGTAATTGTTCCATCAAATCAGATGATGCTCCAGAAGTGTTTACTCCAATAATTTTGTAAATTGGGTCTTTATCATAAACCTTGATTTTTAATTCATTCATAAATGCACCATTATCTTTAGATGCCCAATACATATCTCCATTTGATAGATTTGTTATTACTCCATCTGTAATGGAACTTAATCTATCTTCAGTTGCAAATGCTAACGAACTACAAAAAAATGGAACTCCTCTTACAGCATTAGCAGAACCATCAATTGCATCCATAATAATAAACCCTTTAGGATTATCGGATAGTTCTACTCTACCACATTCTTCTCCTAATACAATACAGTCAAATTTAATTTCTTTAAGATAATCTAATACTGTTTTTTCAGCAATAATGTCAATATTACGTGAAATATCTCCTCCTGCACCAATTCCGAAATTTCCTGCAGCATTATCTGTACCTGCCAAATCTTTAACGTTTTCATAAATCATTTTTGAAACATTGCAAAGAATTTCAATTACTTCCATAATCTCTTTTTCTTTTCTCGTAATTTAAGTGAAAGAAATTTTTAGTTTTGAAAGCATAAATAACAATAAAGTAGCTTAACGTGTGTGAGTGGAAAGGATCAATCTGTTGTAAGTAAAGAGTCTTTGATGAGTACAAAGCCTGGAAAACAAATTATGAAACAAGGATTATTCAAATCAAAAGGTTACAAGCTATTTACTCAGTATAAAGAAGAAACAGAAAATGAATTTCCAAATTTTGCAGATAGATTTGCCAGAGATCTATTACATGAAATTAAATCAGATCTCTCTCCAAACACAACACAACAAGCATTTGGAAATGAAGTTGGTTCTACAGAAATCATTCTTCAATCATCAGAAATTGATGCTATAAAAACTAAATTAGAAAATCCTGATATAATTAAAGATAGAGTACTTCGTATCTTAAATTCTAATTTTGTAAAAATGACTTTTCCAGTATTTAATGCCTTATTTGATGGAGCTTCTAATTATACTGGAACAAATAATCCTCAACTTCGACAAGATATCGTGGAAGGTCATATCTTGGCCATTGATCTAAGTGAACCAATGGATAGAATTGTAGACAAAGATGAAGATTTAGAATATTTAGATGATTACAAACTGATGAATCCATATATTTTAAAATTAGCTCGAAATAAAATTTCTAAAGGTGGTGATCAAGTTCTAAAAGAATTTGAGGAAGGTTTCAAAGATGCTAGGGTTGGCCAATATCTTGATGAGAAATTAAAATCAAAATCCACCATGATTACAGAAGAGGAAATGACTTTATCATATAAAAAATATCGTGCTGTTATGGGTACGGCTGGAAGAAATATGGCACTAGCTGAAAGACCTCTTGGTGAAATTTTCTATCTTGGAATGGCAAGAGCTGCTGAAGGTGTTGGTTGTGGAAATGAAATTGAAGACTCGATCAAAAATGGATTTGTAAAAATTCCTTCTTGGCCATTATATTATACATTATTATCTAATGATGTTAAAACTGGATTCGAATTAACCTTGGAAAAAAGCAATTTGTATCTCCAAGATGCCCGATTAGCACTCAAATTACTACCTGAAGAATTTTCTCATACTGAATTTTTAGAATTTTTGTTTTTGACTGTTGAACATTATAATCAATACTGGTATAACCAATTACAAAAAGCAAACAAATGGTCAGAATTTGAATCTAAACTCCCTAAGTGATTAAATTGATGTGGTCTGAAAAATATAGACCTCAGAATATTTCTGATATGATTGGTAATGAAGAATCAAGATCTTCTATAATTGAGTGGTTCACTAAATGGAAAAAAGGCACAAAACCCCTTTTGCTAGTTGGTCCTCCCGGAATTGGCAAGACAACTATTGCATATCTTACAGCAAAACAATTTCAATATGATATGGTTGGATTGAATGCAAGTGATGTAAGAAGTAAATCTAGGATTAACGAAATACTTTCACCTATACTTGGCAATGTCAGCATATTGGGCTTACCTATGATCTTCATTGATGAAGTTGATGGTATTCATGGACGAGGTGATTATGGTGGAGCAGAAGCATTAATTGATATTTTAAAGGAACCCACTGTACCTATAGTATTAGCTGCAAATTCTGATACCTCTGATAAAATGAAAAGTATCAAAAAAGTTGTTAAGACTATATCTTTCAAACCCATTCCTCCACGTCTTTTGAAAATTTACCTTGAAAATATTTTAAAAAAAGAAAATGTAACTCTTAGTCCTGGTTCTATAATAAAAGTAATTGATAGATCCAGAGGTGATGTTCGTTCTATGATTAATTTAACACAGTCTCTAGTAACTGGGTTTAATCCTCAAACTGAAAAATCATTTGAAAGTATTAATGTCGAAGATGGAATTAATGCGTTTTTTAAAGCAAATTCATTTGATGAAGCTAGAGGCGTTTTGTATTCTATGCAAATTGATCCGAGATTAAAAATAGATGCATTTTACTCAAGTATTGTTACAAGTAATTTAGATAATCAAACACTTGCAAAACTATTAGAAATTATTTCTGAAGCTGATATGCTTTATGGAAAAATTATGAAAACTCAAAATTGGAGATTATTACGTTATTTAAATGAAATTTTGATTCGATTATATCTAAATGATGAACGAATTAGATATTCGCAATACAATCTTTCATGGCCCCTTCTAAATCGGATTAGATGGGATGGAAAAAAAATTAAGTCTTTATCTTCTGTCATGGCAAAAACATTACATCTTTCTTCTAGTGCTTTTGTTACAATGTGTTTACCATACGTATTATTTTGTATAAAAAATAAAAAACTAAGTTTAGACTTAGAAGAAACTTTTGGTGATGTAATAGAAAAGGAGATTGAATTAATCAAATGAGTTGGAGAAAAATACCTATGAAATTTCCTGGTACATGTGTTGTCTGTAACGAAAAAATTGAAGTAAATGAAATTGGATTATGGGCAAAAGGACTAGGTGTAAAACATGAAAAGTGTGCTCAAATTAATGAACTAAAATGTATTGTTTGTAACGGTTCTGCTGGTTGTGCACAATGTGAATTCCAAGATATTTGTGATATTCAAAAGGTATCACAGCTATGTATTTGCAAAAAATGTAGTGAAGAGAAAAATTCTTTCGATTCTTATCAAAAATCTGTAAAAAAGAATTTTTTACTCTTAAATCTGAATTTATAAATTGAATTTAGTTTAAAATCCACCGATCTGATATTCTCTTACAAATACTAGATGTCAGATATAAAACCAAAAAATAAAACTAAATTAATATAGTAAGATTTCTTTTCATCTATATTAGATGCACTTTGAAAAAATCGATGAATATTCTAAGATAAATAAAATATCGTTACAAGGTGGAGGACAGGATAAAATCAAAGATCAACATGATAAGGGAAAATTAACCGCCAGAGATAGAATTGATCTCTTATTAGACGTAGGTACTTTTACTGAGATTGATCCTCTCGTAACTCATCATTATTATGAATATGACATGCAAAACAAAAAATTCTTCACCGATGGGGTTGTTGGCGGTTATGGAACAGTAAACGGTAGACAGATCTTTGTCTTTGCTTATGATTTCACTGTACTTGGTGGCACATTAAGTCAAATGGGAGCTAAAAAAATTACCAAATTAATGGATCATGCAACCACCACTGGTTGTCCAATAATTGGCATAATGGATTCAGGAGGAGCAAGAATTCAAGAAGGTATTATGAGTCTTGATGGATTTGCTGATATTTTTTATCATAATCAATTAGCTTCTGGAGTTATTCCACAAATTACTGCAAGTATTGGTCCCTCTGCAGGTGGTTCTGTTTATTCTCCAGCAATGACTGATTTTGTTATTATGGTTGACAAAGTAGGAACAATGTTTGTTACTGGACCTGATGTGGTAAAGACTGTCCTTGGTGAAGAAATCTCATTTGATGATTTAGGTGGTGCAATGACACATGGAGTAAAAAGTGGGGTAGCTCATTTTGTTGCAAAGAATGAATATGAATGCATGGATTATATAAAAAAATTAATCTCATATCTGCCCCAAAATAATACTGAAGAACCACCAAAAATAAAAACTGATGATGATCCAAATAGACTTGATCATAATTTAATCAATATCATTCCTGATAATCCCTTACAACCCTACGATATGAAAGAAATCATTAACTCTGTTGTTGACAATCACGAATTTTTTGAAATTCATGAATTATTTGCACCAAATGTTGTTGTTGGTTATGGTAGACTAAACGGTAAAGTTGTTGGTATTGTTGCTAATCAACCAATGCATCTTGCAGGAGCACTTGATATTGATTCATCAAACAAAGCAGCTAGATTCATTCGATTTTGTGATGCGTTCAATATTCCAATAATCACATTTGTTGATACCCCCGGTTATATGCCAGGTTCTAATCAAGAGCATAATGGTATCATTAGACATGGTAGTAAACTTCTTTATGCTTATTGTGAGGCCACAGTTCCGAGAATCACTCTTGTAATTGGAAAAGCATATGGCGGTGCCTACATAGCTATGGGAAGTAAAAATCTAAGAACTGATGTGAATTATGCATGGCCAACTGCACGATGCGCAGTCTTGGGAGGTGAAGCAGCTGTTAAAATTATGTATAGAAAAGAACTATCGAGTGCTAAAGATCCTGAATCACTTAAAAAACAACTAATCAGCGAATTCTCAGAAAAATTTGAAAATCCATATGTTGCTGCATCACATGGTACAATTGATAATGTAATTGATCCAGCTGAAACTCGTCCAATGTTGATCAAAGCATTAGAAATGCTTGCAAATAAAAGAGCAAAACATCTTCCAAGAAAACATGGAAATATCAATTTGTGATTAATATGATTGAAAAAGTTCTGATCGCAAATAGAGGAGAAATCGCTTTACGTGTAATCAAGACATGTAAAGCACTTGGAATCAAAACTGTTGCGGTATATTCTGATGAGGATTACAATTCTTTACATGTTAAGCAAGCTACAGAAGCATATCATATTGGTGAAGCTGCACCATCAAAATCTTATCTGAATCAGGAAAAAATTATTGAAACAATTTTATCTTCTGGAGCGGATGCAATACATCCTGGCTATGGTTTTCTTTCGGAAAATTCTGATTTTGCAAGTAAATGTGAAAAAAATAAAATTAATTTTATTGGACCATCTGCTGTATCCATGGATCTCTGTGGTGATAAGATGCAATGTAAAGCAGCTATGCTAAAGGCAAAAGTTCCAACTGTTCCAGGAAGTCCTGGTCTTGTGAAAGATGTTGAAGAAGCATTAAAAATTGCAAATGATATTTCATATCCCGTATTACTAAAATCTGTTTTTGGAGGTGGCGGTCGTGGAATTAGATTAGTAAATAATGATAAAGAATTACGTGAAGGTTTTGAAACAGTTACTAGTGAATCTATCTCTGCAGTAGGAAAATCTGCAATCATTGTTGAAAAATTTCTGCAAAAAACCAGACATATTGAATATCAAATGGCAAGAGACAAACATGGTAATGCAGTTCATATATTTGAAAGAGAATGTTCAATTCAAAGACGTAATCAAAAACTTATTGAACAAACACCTTCTCCTGTCGTTGATCAAAAAACAAGAGATAGAATTGGTGAGTTAGTAGTTAAAGCATCTGAAGCAGTTGACTACACTAACTTAGGTACAGCAGAATTTTTACGAGCTGATAATGGAGAGTTTTATTTTATAGAAATTAATGCTAGATTGCAAGTTGAGCATCCTATTTCTGAATTAGTTTCTGGATTAGATTTTGTTAAGCTTCAAATAGATATTGCTAATGGTGAACCACTTCCATTCAAACAAAAAGATCTTAAAATGAATGGATATGCTATTGAATGTAGAATAAATGCTGAAGATACATTTTTAGATTTTGCTCCTTCTACGGGACCAGTTCCAGACGTCATTATTCCATCTGGTCCAAGTGTTAGGTGTGATACTTATCTTTATCCTGGATGTACAGTTTCTCCATTTTATGATTCTTTGATGGCTAAACTTTGTACATGGGGTCAAACATTTGAAGAGTCACGCACACGTATGCTTAACGCATTAAATGACTTTTACATTCAAGGTGTTGAAACATCAATTCCACTTTACAAAACAATTCTCAATACTGATGAATATAAAAGTGGAAATCTCTCCACTGACTTTTTAAATCGTTATAAAATCATTGATAGATTAAAAGAAGATTTGAAAAATGAAAAAATTGAAAAAAGTGATGCTGCGTTGGCAGCTGCTATAGTTTATTCTGAATATTATAAAAGTAGAGTAGAGAGTTCTACTAACAATAATTCTAATTGGAAAAATAAATTGAGTTGACACTAAATGGATTATAAAATAAAAGATATCGAAAAAACATTTGACGGAGAAATTATTGAGAACCTAGGTAATAATGAATATGTGATCAAAATTAATGATAATAAACATCAAATAAAAATTCTAAAAATGGATTCCAAAGGAATTGAATTTGTATTAGATCAAAAATACCACAGAGCAAAATATCTTGAGAATTCAACAAATGAAATGAATCTCATTATTGACAATGTACCACTTACGATTAACATGCACACTGATCTTGATAAAATTGTATACAAACATTCGGGAGGAAGCGGTGCTTCTGATTCTCAATTGACATTGAAGAGTCAAATTCCTGGAAAGGTTGTTTCTATTGCTGTTCAAGAAGGTGATTCAGTAAAGCAGGGAGATGTAATTTGTACATTAGAATCTATGAAAATGCAAGTTGCTATAAAATCTCACAAAAACGGTTCAATCAAATCCATTAAAGTCAAAATTGGTGGAACTGTAGCTAAAAATGATATTGTCGCAGAAATAGAATAAAAAAGAAATTTTCTAATTTAATTTAGGAATTTTTTTATTTCGTCGTAATTGGGTTCTTTTAACGGATCTTCTGATACCCATTTGTATCCAATTTTTCCATCTTCCATTATTATGAATACTGAACGCTTTGCCGCATTGTAGTCTTTGATGTGTAGCAGATGTGGCATTAAAACATCATAATCCCGAATTGTTTTACTGTTATAGTCGGCCAATAATGGAAAATTAAAGTTATTTTTTTGGACAAATGCTTTATTTGCAAATGGGCCATCGTTACTTATTGCAACTATCTGAGCTCCTAGATTTGAAATTTCACTCCATGAATCTCTAAAGTTACACAATTCATTTTCACAAACAGGAGAACTCGCTGCAACAATAAATGTAAGAACGATCTTTTTCCCTTTAAATTCATCAAGAGTCCTCATTTTCAGATCTGTGTCTGGAAGTTCGAATTTAGGAGCAATATCTCCAACATTCAATGCCATGATCGCATTAATTGGTTATCCTATTTAGTACTTTACTCAAAAATTCATTTCTAAAATTTAAATTAAAAAAGTGCATACCTTTTTATACAAAAACTTGGGTTCAAAGCTAAATTGGTCGGGGAATTAGCTGGCAATTATAGTACTATAGTATTGATGTTTGGATTTGCTGTAGTTGCTATGGCACCTGCGCTTGTAATTTCTAGAATGATTTCTCCAAGAAAAAGAAGTAACCCAGTTAAATTTTTGCCAATGGAATGTGGACAAGTTCCATCAGGTGAAGGAAGAACTCATTTTATGATGCAGTATTATGCTTACATTTTGATGTTTGTTGTTTTTGATGTTATGGCGATTTTCTTATATGCATGGGGAAGTTCACTTTTAGACTTGCCAAAATCTGCTACTTTGCCAATCATTGGTTTCTTAGGAATTATGTTTGCAGCAATGGCATTTGCATTACATCAGTCAGGGAGACGAGACATATGGTAGTTTTTTATACAAATCAAAATTACGGTAATGGAGGATTAAATTGATAAAAGATCTAATTACACCACAAAATGCAAATGTCTTTGTTGGTAAACTAGGAGATATTTTAGAAAAAGCAATTGATAAACCATTAGGCTATGCAATCAATTGGGGACGAATTTGGTCACTTTGGCCTGTCCATATTGAAACAGCATGTTGTAGTGTAGAATTTGGAGCTGCGTCAAGTCCAAGATATGATGTTGAAAGATTTGGTATTATTGAAGCATTTGGTTCTCTTAGACAATGTGATCTAATTGTAGTTCAAGGAACTATAACAAGAAAAATGGCACCACGATTAAGATTAGTTTATGATCAAATGCCAGAACCAAAATATGTTATTGCAATGGGTGCATGTGCAATTACTGGTGGTTTGTATTTTGATTCATACAATGTGCTTCCAGGTATTGATGGTGTTTTACCAGTAGATGTTTATGTTCCAGGTTGTCCGCCTAGACCTGAAACTCTTATTCAAGGATGTATGCTGTTACAAGAAAAAATTAAGAGAATGAAGGCCAGGAAGTATGTATAATGAGTTCTGATTCTGAAAATGAACAAATTGAAACTACATCTGATGTAGAACCTGCATCTAAAGCAACTCCGGCTAAAGAAATTGAACTACCAAAATTTGAAAAAGGTATTGCAGATAAAATTACTGAAAAATTTGGTTCTAAAACTAAAGTAGCCTTTGTAAAACCTGATAGAGTTAGAATTGATGTTGGTAGAGATGATATCAAAGAAGTGGCAGAATTTTTAAGAGATGTTCTTAACTTTGATCATGCTGAATCTGTTTCTGGTGTAGATTATCCTCAAGATAAAGAAATTGAGGTAGTATATCATTTAGGTTCCTATACTGATCCTTCTCTTTCAAGACAAATTCTTATATTGACAACTAGAGCACAAAGAGAAGAAAATCCAATTCCTGGAAATGATTCAACAAAACTTCCTAGTCTTAGAGAAATATTTTACAGTGTAGAATTTCATGAGCGAGAGATTTTTGAAATGTTTGGAGTTTACTTTCAAGGTCATCCCGATAATAGACGATTACTCTTACCAGAAGATTGGGCAGATTTACCACCTCTAAGAAAGGACTTTGCAATTAAAGGAAGATAGACATGAATCCAGAATTACCGCCAGGACTTGCACTCCAAAAAGTTGACGAGAGAATCATGACTCTAAATGTTGGACCACAACACCCAGGTTCTGGTCACATGAGAATTATTGTGCAAATAGATGGTGACTTTATTGTTGCATGTGATCCCGATCCAGGATATGTTCATCGCGGTGAAGAAAAGATGGCTGAATATAGAAATTATATCACAAATATTCCTCATTTAGAAAGACCCGTAATTCATGATTCGTGTAATGTATTATATCCATATGTTTTAGGAGTTGAAGAAATATTAGGTATTGAAGTACCAGAACGAGCTAAATATGTTCGAGTAATTGCATCCGAGCTTAATCGTTGTATCTATACAATGTACTGGCTTGCAATCTATGGCATTTTCTTAGGACATTCTACAATGTTTATGTGGCCTGCTGGTGATCGTGAACTCTTAATTGATCTAATGGAAAAAATGACTGGTGCACGTGTTACACATGCACATTTTGTACCTGGAGGAGTTAGAAATGATTTACCACCAAACTTTGAAGATGTTTGTTTACGTCAGGTAAACTATTTTGAAAAACGTATCAAAGAGTATGCGGCAATATTTTATGACAATCCAATTTTAATTGCAAGAACAAAAGACACTGGTATTTTATCAAGGCAGGATGCAATTAGACTTGGAACAACTGGTTCAGTACTTCGTGCAAGCGGTGTTGATTATGATCTTAGAAAGAAAGAACCATACGATGTCTATGAAGAATTGGATGTTCATACTAATGTTATGAAAGAAGGGGATTCTTATGCAAGATCTAGAGTCCCATGGCTTGATATGTTGGAAAGTTGTGCAATAATTCGGCAAGCATTACAAAAAATGCCAAAATCCGGTTCTGTTAGAGTTAAACTAAAACCAAATCCAAAAGGTAAGGGACTTGATTCCGTATACAAACGTGTAGAGTCTGGTAGAGGTTCTTTGGGATGCTATATTGTATCCGATGCAAAACCCGAACCTTATCGTGTAAAGATGAGTGTTGGTTCATTTAGAAATTTAATTGCATTACCATATCTTCTCAAAGGCGAAAAACTTGGCAACATGCCCTCTGTTTATTGGAGTCTTAATTATTGGCCTGTGGAGGCAGATCGATAAATGTCTGTTATTGCACCAAATTTCAAGTTTAGCGAATTTGTAAAATCTATTTTAGATAATCTATTTTGGATATTACTTATTTTTACATTAGTTGGAATTCCCGCAGTACAGATTGTCTTATTCTATATTGAAATGCCAGTTATCGATGGTGAATTACTTACACCATTTCTTGCATTAACATGGTTGGCAGATCCGTCCAGAACACTTCCAATTCTAAAAGCATTTATGAATACTGATTTGTTTAGAATTGCAGCATTTCCAGGATTTGGTTTTGCAGCATTAATTGCAGCTGGGACTATCTTCATAGAAAGAAAAATGCTGGCAAAATTACAACTACGTGTTGGTCCATTTTATTGTGGTAAAGTTGAAGGAATTTTACAATTAATGGGAGATGGACTTAAACTAATATCAAAAGAAATTATTATTCCAGCAAAAGCAGATAAACCAATTTTCTGGGCTGCGCCTGTGATATTTGTTGCAACTGCAGCTGCGTTTGTTGCATTAATTCCAGTTGCACCAGGTTGGGTAGTTGCAGATGTTGATGTTGGATTATTAGCTGTATTTGCAATCATTGGATTCTTTCCAATTATTACTATTCTATCTGCATGGTCTTCAAATAGTAAATTTCCATTCATTGGTGGAATAAGAGCATTACATCAAATGGTGTCATTTGAAATTCCATTGATTCTCTCTTTATTGGGCGTAGTAATTCTTACTGGAACTCTAAATCTTTCTGAAATAGTTGAGAGTCAGACTAATTTCCCATGGATTATTTTCTTACCAATAGGAGCAATTATTTTCTTTATTACAATATTAGCTGAATTAGAAAGAATTCCTTTTGATTTACCTGAAGCTGAAAGTGAAATTGTTGCTGGTTGGTTAACTGAATTTTCTGGAATGATCTATGGTCTTGTTCAATTAGGAACCTATCTGAAACTTTATGCATTTGCAGCTTTGTTTGTTGTTTTGTTTCTTGGTGGATGGACTGGACCAATGATATGGCCTCCATTTCCTGAAGAAATTATTACTGATGGAATAGTGATGGGTCCAATCACTGCTAAAATTCCTGGATTGCCAGTATTTTCTCAGGAGATGCTTAATGGTGTTGTATGGTTTGTAATTAAAACAGTAGGGGTGATATTTTTCATTCTATTGCCACGAGGAGTTTTCCCACGAATTAGAATTGATATGTTATTGAGTCTAGGTTGGTACAAACTAATTGGATTAGCATTCGTTAACATCTTTATAGCACTCGGATTGTTGTACGCTGGAGTCTTGGGACCTGGAGGAATATTGTAATGAATACTGCAACTGGAATTATCAAGGCATTAAATTCAGGAATTAAGCATTTAGCCATTAAACGATTTACATTACGATATCCTGAAGAGAAACTAAAATTTGTTGGAGATGGTTATCAATTTGATCCATCAACAGGTGTTGGAATTGCTGGCTATAAAGGACGTCATATGTTATTTCATGATCATTGTACTGGTTGTCAATTATGTTCCATTGCATGTGAAGGTGTAGCCGAAGCAATCGCGATGGTAAAAGTTCCAGAAGAACACAAACAAAATAAAAAAGCTATCATGCCACAAATTGATTATGGTAAATGTGTATTTTGTGGGTTATGTGTTGATGCATGTCCATTTTATGCATTGTATATGACAAATGATTATGAGCTTTCTTCGTTTAGTAAAGAAGGTTTGATTTACACACCTGCTCAACTTCAAGTAAAACCATATGTTTCTCAAGATTCATCAATACAAATTACTGATAGAGGTGCAACTCATGGCTGATGCTGTATTTCTTGCATTATCTGTAATTACAATCGGTTCTGCAATTGCTGCATTAGAAATGAGATCTTTAATTTACGGGTCAATTGCATTAATGGGAACACTTGGTGGAATTGCTGGGTTCTTTTTACTTTTAGATTCGCCTTTTGTTGCAATGTTTCAATTAGCAGTTTATGTAGGTTCAATTGCTGTTCTAATTTTATTTACTGTGATGTTGGTAAAAAGAGAATTAATCTTTAAGAAAATAGAGGATAAAAGAAGAAAATTTGCTGGTATTGCATTGATGTTAATTTTCATGGTTGCACTAGGTTCTGTCATAATGGATTCAGGTATCAAATCAATAACTACTGATGAACCTGCAGTTGATTTTAGAAATATTGGTGCGGACTTTTTAACATATTATTGGCCAGCTTTAATTTTAATGGGATTAATATTAGCTGGTTCAGTTACTGGTGCACTAGTTTTAGCAAGAAGAGAGGATATTCAAAATGAGCAACGAACTGATTGATTTTGTTTTAGTATCTATTGCCTTATTGGGCATTGGAATTTACGGATTATCTGTAAAGAGAAATGCAATCAGAATGTTATTTGCAGTTGAAATAATTATCAATGCTGCAAATCTTAACTTGGTAGCATTTGGACGATTCTTACCTCATAGTGGCGGTCAAACATTAGCTTTATTTTCAATTGCAATTGCTGCTGCCGAAGTTGCTGTAGGACTTTCATTAATTATTGTTGCATATCGTATGTACCAGAATATTGACATTGCAGACTTTAGGAGTTTGAAAGGATAATGGAATATGCACTTTTACAGGCAGTTTTCTTGCCATTATTATTATCTCCTGTAGCCTATATTATTGGAAGAAAACTTGGTCCTACTCCTGCAATGTGGTTTACATTTGGACTTCTGCTTTACACAACTGTATTAGTAATTTTAGCCGCACTAAGTGGTACTACGGAAGAACATTATCCATGGACAGAACAATTTGGTGAATTTGGTTTCTTGTTGGATGGTTTAGCATCCCCATTTGCTATTATAATTTATGTACTTAGTACGATCTTGGCACTTTACTCAAAACCATACATGATTCATAGATTTCATGAACAGTATGAGGAAGAGCAACATGAAATCACATCAACAACTAGTGGACATTCTGAAATAGTTGAATCCTCTTCTCTTTCAAACTATGTTAATGCAAAATCAGGACTTTACTTTGCACTTTATCTTGTTTTTGCAATGGGAATGCTTGGAACTGTTCTTGCTACAAATCTAATTGAATTTTATGTGTTCTTTGAGATTATGCTGATTCCTGGTTTCTTTTTGGTTGCTCTTTGGGGTGCAGGTCCTAGAAGAAAAATCGGGTTAATGTTCTTATTTTGGACACATGCCGGTGCTGTTGTTCTATTATTGGGATTTTTAATGATTGGTCTCACTATCGGAAGTTTTGATTTTGCAGATATTGATGAATCAAAAATTCCACATGATATTTTGATGCTTTCAGCTATTGCTATTTCAATTGGTCTTGGAGTCAAATTAGCAGTATTCATGTTCCATATTTGGCTCCCTTGGGTCCACGGTTCTGCACCAACTCCAATTAGTGCATTATTGTCACCTGCTATGATTGGTATTGGTGCTTATGGTATATTCAGATTGATTGTAGAATTTTTACCAAATACATTTGCTGAACTTTCGATTTGGTTTCACATATGGGGACTTGTTACAATGATTTACGGTGGTGCAATGGCTTTAATGCAAGACGATATCAAACGACTACTTGCATATTCTAGTATAAGTCAAATGGGTTACATTCTATTTGGAATAGGTTCAATGTCAGTACTTGGATTATCTGGTGCTGAAATGATGTATGTTACACATGCACTTGGTAAAGGAATTCTCTTCATGATGGCTGGAATAATAATTGTTAAAGTTGGCACAAGAAATATTTCTCAACTAGGTGGTCTAGCTGGAAAGATGCCAATTACTGCTGTATGTGCAATGATTGGTGCATTGACTATCATGGGGGTTCCTCCAACTAGCGGCTTTATGGGTGAATGGACCTTATTTTTTGGAGCATTAGAAACTGCGATTGAAGAAGGATCAACTGTCCGAGCAGTTACATTTGGTTTGGGTTTAGTTGCAACTGCTTTAACAATGTCATACATGCTTTGGATGCTTAAACGTGTATTCTTTGGAAAACTTCCAGAACATCTTGAGAAAGTAAAAGAAGGAAGTTGGTATATGACTGCACCAATGATGGTACTTGCAGGTTTTACTATTGTTCTAGGAATTTATCCGGACATATTCTTTAATCAAATAATTCCGTACATGAATGGAGTATTGGGGGTTTAGTATATGGCTACTGAAGCATTAGGTTTACCATTTGAAGTAGGTGCATCAAGTGCATGGTTGATTTGGATTCTGCCTTTCATTGCAGCTCTAATCATGCCGGGAGTTGGAAAAATATCCAAACGTTCAACTGGTTATGTTGCAGTAGGTTTTGCTTTGATGAGTGCTCTTTCAGCCGCATCCCTATTGCCAATGGCATTAGAAGCACATGAAGTTCATGATCAAATTTCTTGGATTAGTTCAATTGGTTTGAAAGCTGGCGTATTAGCTGATCCTCTTTCAGTAATTATGGCAAATGTAGTTGCATGGATTTCATTCCTCATTATGATTTACAGTACAGGATACATGAAAGGTGATAAATCGATTACAAGATTTTGGTTCTGGATGATGTTCTTTATTGGTTCAATGCAATTAATTGTATTATCTGATAATTTACTACAAGTCTTCTTTGGTTGGGAAGGTGTAGGACTTGCATCATATGCGTTGATCAGCTTTTGGTATCGTGATAAGAAGAAAGATCATGTAGGAACTGAAGGACGAACTGTTCTTGGACTCTTAGATTATTATTCTCCAACTCATGCTGGAATGAAAGCTTTCATCATGACCAAAGTTGGTGACGTGATGATGATTGCTGGTATGCTTTTGATATTCTTGTTTGCTGGAACATTTGGATTTAGAGAATTAATGCATGATACAGCTTGGGCAACATCAATGTCTGCACAAGGTCTCTTAATTCCTGCGTTTGTATTGTTATTTGGTGGTGCAATTGGTAAATCTGCACAGTTCCCACTTAACGAATGGTTGTTAGAAGCAATGACTGGTCCAACCGCAGTTTCAGCTTTGATTCATGCTGCAACTATGGTAAAAGCAGGTGTTTTCTTAGTGATGAGATTGGCACCACTAGTTTTCGCTTTAAGTGCTGCAGGAATTTTGGCAGATCAATTCTTTGAAATAATTCTCTTAGTTGGTGCAACAACTGCACTTCTCTTAGGACTTCAGGGAATGGTTAATTCTGAAATTAAAAAAGTACTTGCATATTCTACCGGTTCTCAAATTGGTTACATGATGATGGTGCTGGGAATCGCTGGATTATCAGAACAATTTGTTAATGGATTTACTGCAGGTTTCTTCCATCTAATTTCTCATGCAATGTTTAAGGCATCATTATTCATGGCTGCAGGATCATTGTTACATGTCGTAGGTTCAAGATTCATGACAGATATGGGCGGATTACGAAAACACATGAAAAAGACTTATGCGTTTATGTGGGCTGCTGGTCTTGGATTAATGGGTGCACCATTTATCACAACTGGTTTCTGGAGTAAAGATTCTATTTTTGGTGCTGTTTATACATCAGGACATGAATGGGCAATGCCGATATTTACAATTGCCGTACTTACAGCAATAATCACTGCATTTTACACAACTAGAATGTTGGGATTAGTATTCTATGGTTCAAAGAGTAAACATATTCAAAAAATGGAAGAAGAAGGACATCACATTCATGAAGCTTCATTATCTATGTGGATGCCATATGGAATTCTAGCTGTACTTACAATTGCTATAGGCATAATCGGTTTGTCATTTGAAGTAGGATTACATGAATTATTTACTGAATATCTTGAAGAATCATTTGGAATTCATTCTATACATCATGAAATTGAAAACTCTATACTACCCGGATTCCTAGACGGAATTAATCCTGTTGCATTAGCAGCATCACTAGCTGCATTTGGAATCGGAACTGGATTAGGATATGTGTTTTATATTGGTAGGTGGGTTGATCCAGTTAAATTTGTAAATTCAAATATTTTCTTTTATGCTATTCATAAAGTTATTTTGAATCGATTTTACCTTAATGCAATTATTTACTGGTGCTTTGTAGTGGCTCCACTATGGCTTTCAAGAGGAGTATTCAGATATTTTGAAAAGACTGCTATCGATTATGGAATGAATAGTGGATTCCAAAAAGCAGTTGGTTGGAGTGCTAAAGTAGTTCAAGGAACTCAAACCGGAGTAGCGCAATCATATCTATTTGTATTTGGAGCTGGATTACTATTTGTAGTCTTGATATTGTTGATATAGAGGTATGATGAGATGTTAGAAATTAGTTCAACTCCATTGGTAATAATTGCAATACTTGGTACCGTGGGAATTTTGTTACCTATCATCAGCATCGCAAGAAAAGAAAAAGGCTCAAACTCATTTTATGCCGTTATTGCATTTGCTGCATTAATAATATCGATAGGATACGTTGCATATCAATTTGTTAATGAAAACATTCTTCCATCTGCACTGTTTTCTGAAGATGTTCTTGTAGATGATGCATTTGGTGGATTCTTTGCCATTGCAATGTTAATTGTTGCAATCTTCACTACAGTTGGCTCTTTTAATTATATGCGTAAGAAGAACTATCCTGCTGTATATTATTCGCTAATACTACTTTCTACAATCGGTATGGTGTTAGTAGCATACTCTACTGACCTAGTAATGTTATTTGTTGCTTGGGAACTTATGAGTATTCCAACATATGTTTTGGCTGGATTTATGAAAAAGAATCCAAGCTCAAACGAAGCTGCACTGAAATATTTCTTGTTTGGTGCATTATCGTCTGCAATTATTGTTTATGGAATTTCATTATCTTATGGTTTAACCGGTTCTACAAATATTGGTGAAGTTATTCAAGGTTATGCAACTCTTGAACCTTCTTTGTTACCTTTAGCATTATTGTCTGTTGGAATGTTTATTGCAGGATTTGGATTTAAGATGGGACTAGTTCCATTCCATCAATGGTTACCTGATACTTATGAGGGTGCACCACCAACCATTACAACTTTACTTGCAGCTGGAACAAAGAAAGCAGGATTTGCAGCAACTATTAGAATAGTAGTTCTTGGAATGGTAGTACTAAATCTAGATTGGACTTTAGCTCTTGGGATTATTGCAGTAATGACAATGACTATTGGTAACATTGCAGCAATAATGCAAAAGAACCTTGCAAGAATGCTAGCATATTCTAGTATTGCTCATGCTGGCTATATCCTAATAGGACTTGCAGTATCTCCTTACAGCTCACTTGGTTTACAAGGTTCCCTCTATCACATCTTGAATCATGCAGTAATGAAAGGAATGGCTTTCATCGCAGTTACTGGCATAATCACTACACTTGCTGTAACTCATATCGATAAACTCAAAGGACTTGGTAGAAGAATGCCTATTACCGCACTTGGGTTGATAATTTCCTTATTTGCTTTAGCAGGTGTTCCTCCACTTGCTGGATTTTGGAGTAAACTAGTATTATTTGGTGGTGCATTAGATGCAGGAACTTCAATATGGTGGGCACCTTGGCTTGCAATAGCTGGAGTTCTAAACAGTGCTTTATCACTTGCTTACTATGGTTGGATCACAAGAAAAATGTACTTTGAAGGAGAAAATGAAAAACGTGTATCAGAACCAAAATCAATAATTGCAATTATGATATTCTCTATTATCTTCTTGGTAGGTTTTGGTGTTTATCCAGATCCAATAATTAAATTTGTTGAATTTGCAGCTCCTACATTTAGCTTAGGCGTTATGCCTTAAATGTTGTAAATTTTATAAGATTATCTAAATTTATTTTTGCATTATTGTCTGCAATTTTCCTTAAACTAGTTCTAGCCTTGTCTGAAAATTCTTTTAAAAGATCTTCCATTTTGTTGAATACGTCTCTAGGATCAGAACTTTTCTTGATCAATAAATTAAATAATTTATCTTCGTTCTTCCAGTCTAGCAAATCATCTCTTATTTGATATGCAATTCCTATGTTTTTACCGTATTCTGTAAGTGCTTCTATCTCTTCTTCACTACCGTTTGCAATTATTGCACCTATTCTTGCAGCAACTTCAAATGCAGTAGCAGTTTTGTATTCAATCACTTTAAGGTAATCGTCAAAAGTAACGTCTTCACTAGTTTCTAACCTGCTTTCTATCATTTCACCTTCACTCATCAACATAGCTGTTGTCGCTAAATCCTTTGTAATTCTTGCATTGTTTAATCGTGAAGAAATGGCGAGGATTAATCCTAAAACAAAATCTCCCGTCAATACACTTGTGTTATATCCATATTTGATATGGAATGGCTCTTTGAGTCTTCTCATAGTTTCATTATCTATGATATCGTCATGGATGATTGACTCCATATGCAAAAATTCTACTGCACATGCTGCTGCCAAAGTATTATCGTCAATTTTTCCTACACTCTCAGCAGCTAATGATAAGATAATTGGTCTAATTCGTTTTCCACCCTCTAAAGAATATTTTAACGGTTCGATAAATTCAGATTCAGAATACAGTGATAGTTCTCTATCTAATGCGTGGTTAATTTTGTCTATATACTTGCCATATGTTTCAAGTAATGGATTTATCTCAATATTTTTTCTGTCCAAGATATTGATCTATTCAAAAAACTTTCTCATTAGTAATTAAATCTTGGTGCTCCAGCCGGGATTTTCATCGTTAGATTTTGAACCCGGGATCACTGCCTTGAAAGGGCAGTATGCTTGACCGGTCTACACCACTGGAACCCACAAAAATTGGGTAATTTGTCCATAAAATCTTTTGTAAACCACAAAGATTTTTTTATTGGCACAATACGAGATGTGATATGAATCTAATAAAACGAATTGATGAAATGATTGAAGAAAGAAGTTTGTTAAAACACCCATTCTATCAAATGTGGTCTGATGGAAAATTATCTCTAGACTCTTTAGCTGGATACTCTAAGGAATATTTTCAACTTGTAAAGGCAGTTCCATCATTTATGACTCCAATAATAGAAAAAGCTCCAAATTATGTAATCAAGGAACTAGTTGAAAATCAATTTGAAGAGTCTTCACATATTAAATCATGGATTAAGTTTGCAGGTGAATTGGGAATTTCTGAATCTGAGTTAACTCATTACAATGGATTAGAAAAGACCAGAAAAGCTGTTTCAGAATTATCTGAATTAATGACTACTTTTGATGGCGGTGCATGTGCAATGTATGCTTTTGAAAAAGAAATTCCAAAAATAAGCCAAACAAAACTTGATGGTTTGATAGAATTTTATGGAATATCAAACGATGAGGCTACCGAATACTTTAAACTTCACACCGAAGCTGATATTCGTCATACTGCTTCTTGGAGAAATATTCTTGAAAAAACATCAGCTGATTCAGACAACTTGATCCAAATTGCAGATAAATCTATTTCTGCACAAAATTTGATGCTTGATAGTTGTTATGAATCTTATTGTTTAAGCTCATAACATTTTATACTGAAGATAAAATTCATCTGCTTAGGGCCCATAACTCAGCTTGGTAGAGTACCCGGCTCATAACCGGGGAGTCAAGGGATCGAAGCCCTTTGGGCCCATATTATTTCCGTTAGTTTTAAAATGACCACAGACAAAATTTACTGGCTGCAATGAAGAATCAGAGTTATATCTGAAAGATGATTGAAAGGCATTTGTCTGAGCCGCCAAAAATTATCTCTCGATTTGTTTTCTAACTTTTTCTAAAATATCATCTTCTATGAATTTTTGTTCGTGTAATGCCTGTGTAATTTGCATTATATTGGTAAGAGAATGCAATTTAACTCCTAATTCTTTGAGTGCTTCATCTGCACCTTCCATTCTATTTACAATTACATATACATCTTCAATAGTTATGCTGGCATCCTTCAATGACTTTATAGCATTCACAACAGAACCTCCTGTAGTAGCAACGTCATCTATCATTACAACCCTCATTCCCTTGTGAATTTGTCCTTCGACTGATTTTGTAGTGCCATAATCTTTTGGTTTGCTTCTTACATAGATTAACGGTTTGACTGTTTCAATCGCTAATGCTGATGCAATAATTAACCCTCCTGTAGGAACTGATACCAGAGAATCAAAACTATCCAGTCCTATGTCTTCTGCGATGTTATTTTGTAGCTTTTTTACCATAGTTCTAAATTGATGAGGATAGCTGGAAACCAGCCTCAAATCTACATAGTATGAACTTTTTTTACCACTTGCAAGTGTAAAATCTCCAAATTTTATAATTTCTTTTTGCATCAAAAAGGTTGCAAATTCTTTTATGAATTCCATGTCTAAATTAATTACAATGGATTTATTTTGGTTTGTATTGTGTAATAATCATGCCTGAAATTTGGTTAAATTATGGTATTACTGATGTTGTTCTTGATATTAGGGCAGAGAATTTAGAGCAAAAAATTGACTCTGATGGTAAAGTCTTAGATGATGCAGCGATCAATGAAAAGCTCACCACAATTGATTTAACAAAACCTATGGAACTTGTGATATTACATAATTCTAAATCCATTCAAAAAATTATTTCATCATTATTTACAATCTGTGAACAAAAATCATTACCTTTTCCTAAAATTTTAGCTGAGAAAAAAATAATGAATCTAGTAAAATCTGGCTTACCTGAAGGAAGTTCAATTAATGAATTTGATAACACAAACCTTTCTAATTCTAATCTTGTTTTCATTGGTGAAGTAGAGTTTGATGGATTATTTGGATATGAAACAATCTGTTCCCGATTAATCAAAAAATTTGGTCAAGAATCAATGCTTTCTGCATATGCAAAAAGAAAAAATAATGTTCCATCTCCTGGGCAAATAACCGAAAGTTTTGATGAAGCAAAAAAATTTGCCGATAATTTTGAAATCAAAGCAATTGAAATTGTAGCAAATTCTCAAGGTATTGTTGATTTTTCAATAGGACATCCCTCTGAAACTGTTTCATCTACAAAAATCCTTGAATCATTTGCAATCAAAGATGTCGGTCATCACAAATCAATGATAATTAGCACTGGTAAAGATTCTAGTAATGACAATCTTGGAAAATCTCTTTCATCTCTTTGGAATTGTGCTAGTGCTATACAAAATGGAGGTTTGGCAATCTTAGTGGCAGAATGTAAATCTGGTTTAGGCTCTGATGCGCTACAACAATACATTGAGGGAAGATTAACTATTGACCAACTTAGAAATCCAACCAAGTATATTTCTGGAATGGAAGATTTATTGTTTTTATCTGAAATTCAAAAAAACTTTCAGATTGGTTTGGTTTCAATTCTTCCTGATTATTACGTTAAAAAATTAAATATGATTTCATTATCTGGAATTAAACCTTCATTAGATTATATTCTAAAAACACAAGGTAATAGACAAAAAATTGCAGTTGTAATAGATGGAGCTAGAGTTTTACTAAGATAAAAAATTAAACAAAAAATTTGATGGTATGGGAGCACACAAAATAGCTAATCCTATGATTCCTATATATGCTAGTTTTCTGTTTTTTGATAATGGCGAGATATCATCAAGTGGTGTTGCACTAGGGTTTCTTGAACTTAAAACAAGAATTAGCATCGCCATTAGCCAATAATTTAATAAAACAAGAATTGCCATACTTCCAAATGTTGCATATCTGTGAAGTTTAGATCCAAGCAATGTTCTTGCCATATGTCCTCCGTCTAACTGCCATGCTGGTAATAAATTCAAAAATGTAATTAGAAATCCAATCCAAGCTGCAAACAACACTGGTGTCATTATTACTTCATGACCTGGTCCACCTTTTCCAAATAATGCTAAACTTGCAGTCATCAATAATGGTTCACCTTGATTCCATTCAATTAATCTAGATTCTGCAAAAAGTCCTTGAGCAATATCTTCTTGTAATATGGGGGCAGTATATGCTCCATACATTGAAACTACTATTGCAATTATTAGTCCTGCAATTGGTCCTGCAATAGCTACATCAAATAAAATTTCACGATTAATTGTTAATCCACGTGATTGAATAAATGCACCAAAAGTAGGAATGCCCATAATTGGAATTCCTGGTATGAAAAATGGCCATGTTGTTTTTAATCTATGAATTTTAGCTGCAACTATGTGTCCTAACTCATGAACTCCTAAAATCCCTAAAAGTGACAGTGTATAGATTCCTGCCATTTCTAATGGTTCTCCTATATTGATAATGGAATTAGTTCCTACAGTACGATAAAATCCATCAATCATTACAAAAGTTATGACAATTGCAAACAAAATTCGTGGAGTCCAAGAGGCGCTTAACCACTTTCTTTGTTTTTTTGGAGTAAATTTTTGAATTATTAGATATTTACCATCATCCATTTGTTCCAGTTTACACACATAACTCATATTTTCTAATTTTCTTGCTAAATCCTCAAATTTTGATTTAAAATTATTGTCACTAATCCTAAATTCCAACGCATACATTCCTTTGTTGAACTGTTCCACTTCAAATAATGAATTAACTAATGAAATTATGTCATCTTGAGAAGGTTCACTCATTCTCTTTACGGCTCTTTCTTTCCATTAAATGGTTTTGTGGTTTAAAATTAAATATTGATAATAAATTATACTAGTATGCAAGTAATTCTTAGGCAATTGGGTGATTGTAACATCCGTAGAGCAGATCCAAGCGATCTTATTCCTGTCATGGAAATAAATCTGAAGACCCTTCCTGAACACTATTCTGATTATTTCTATGAAAGCTTGTTAGCTGAAATACCGGAGGCATTTATTGTTGCAGAAATTGGAGGAAAACATGTTGGATACATCATGTGTAAAACTGAATATGGATTTTCAAATTTCAAAAAATTAGGATTTGTAAAAAAAGGACATATGGTATCAGTTGCAGTTCTTGATGAATATAGAAAAAAAGGAATAGGAAAAGCATTAGTTGAAGAATCTGTAAATGGTGTTAAACTCAAAAAATGTGATGAGTTCTATCTTGAAGTAAGATGCAGTAATAATGACGCTGTTAGACTATATGAAAAATTAGGATTTATTATTAGACAAAAACTTAATGCATATTATCGCGATGGTGAAGATGCTTATCTAATGGCAATAGAATTAGATTAGCTCAAACCAATAAATAACTCACAACAAACTTCAATTTAATGGATAAGCGTAAAGGCATGGGTGTCACAATTTTTGTATTGTGTATTACAGCATTTTTTCTTTATGCATATTTACTGATGCTATCTGAATGGAGTCCAATTGTTTTACAACTATCAATCTTGATGATTGCAGGCGGAATTCTTGGTGTTGTGGCGTGGATTGGTTATGTTATGGCAACAACCAAGCCATCATCTGCATCAATCTCATCTGATGATTAATTATTTTGAAATTTTTACATCCACAACAGTTTGATAATATCTTGGACCTACAGCTCTTACAATTTTTGATCCTAAAATTTCTGATTTAACAGGTGAGATCTTCAAATAATGTTCTTCAGAAAGTTTCCCTGCATCTGATTTTTTATCTGCATGGATATGTGAATAATAATGAATAATGCCTCCATTTTTAGTTGCATTGATGGCAGATTCTAAAAATTCATCTGATCTTTCTGGTAGCAGCATTAAAGTTCTATCTGATTTATTTTGTAGTTGTTCTTGAATTATCTGTAATGCATCTCCATTAATTGAAACTATATTCCCTACAAGTTTATTTGATTTGATATTTTTTTCACAAAGTTTTGTTGCAATTGGATTAATGTCTATGCTATATACCGTACATTTCTTTTTTTTTGCAATCATGACTGAGAACATGCCTACTCCCGCAAACATATTGACTATAGTTTCTCCATTCTGAACTAAATTTGATATTCTCTCTCGTTCTGTAGATAATCTAGGAGAAAAGAATGCATTTTCAACATCTACTATAAATTTACAGCCAAATTCTTTGTATTCTGTTTCTGTTTTGTTATCTCCTGCTAAAATTTCTAAATTTCTTGTGCGAAAATCTCCTTCTACAGCAGATGCTTGATAAAAAACACTTTTTGCAATTTTTACTTGTTTTAACAGCGTTTCGCCAATAATTTTTTTCTTTGAAAGTAATGAATCTGGAATCCTTACTATAATTATATCACCAATCTGATCAAAAGATGAAATAAGTTCTTGACTTTCTTGTTCGCTGAGTATGCTTTCCAATGCCTTCTTTAGCATTCGAGTCATCCTTTGTAATAATAATTTCCTGAATCTTTTTGGTTTTTGTCTAGCCTACTTTCTAATTTGTTAACTCGTGGTCTCAAACTTTTCTCATCTCTTCGGAATGACATGTCCAATGATTTTAGAAATCTATTCATTGCATCTGCTTTTGGCATTGGAGGTGTCGCATGTCCAGTTACACCTGACACGCCTTCAAAAATTATCATAGAGTCAGAAATTAAATCCATTAATTGTATGTCGTGATCTATTACGATTGCTGTTTTGCCAAATGATCTAACAAATTTTTGTAAAAACTTTGCGATAGTTATTCTATCTTCTACATCTAAAAATGCAGATGGTTCATCCAATGCATAAAGATCTACTTTTTGTAAAAGACATGCTGCAACTGAAATTTTTTGTAATTCTCCTCCTGATAGATTCTTTACAGATTTATTGTAAAGTTTTTTAATTTTTAATGGTTCAAGTATTTGTTCTTCTTCTTGACTGCCTTCAATTTGACTTCCATTGGCTTTGTCTAATAATGCTATGACTTCTACATCAATATCGTTTTGAAGATATTGTGGTTTGTACGCAATTTTTATTTTTTTATCTATTTCACCAGAATCTGGTTTTTCTACTCCTGCAATCATCTTCATCAATGTTGTTTTTCCAAGCGCATTTGCCCCCATTATCCCCAATACTTCACCTTTTCTTACTTTTCCAGGCTCAATTGTTACAGAGAAACTCGGATATTTTTTTTCAAGTTTTGGATATGCCATAATTTCACTTCCTTCTTGAAACTCATCTGTTGACGTTGAAGATACATCAAAAGAAAATTTTTTGTCTCTAAATCTGACATTTTCAGTTGGCAGATATCCGTCAAGAAATACATTGATTCCAATTTTAGTTGATAATACATTCGAAACAATACCATATGCTGCAGGTTCTCCATAAAGCAATTCAATATAATCACTGAGATAATCAAGTAATGTTAAATCATGTTCTACAACCATTACGCTTTTTCCAATTTTAGCTAGATTGTGGATTACTCTTGCTACACTTTTTCTTTGAAATACATCATTATATGATGAAGGCTCATCAAAAAAATAAAACTCAGTATCTTTTGATGCAACTGCAGCTATGGATAATCTTTGAAGTTCTCCTCCACTAAGTTCTTTCAAATTCTGTTCCATAGAATTCTCTAATCCTAATTCTTTGATTAATTCTCTAGATATTCCACGTTCATCATATTTTTCTATTAGATCCTTTCCAGTTCCATCAAATGCTTGTGCAACATGATGTACTTGTTGTGGTTTAATTGATGCACGTATTTGTTTATTTTTGATTTTCTCAAAATGAGATTTCAATTCGGTTCCACTATAATACTTTAAAATCTCATCCCACTCTGGAGGATTTTCATATCGTCCTAAATTTGGCTTTAAGTTCCCAGATAGAATATTTACTACAGTGCTTTTTCCCATTCCATTTCTGCCAAGTAATCCTACAACTTCACCTTTTCTTGGAGTAGGTAATTTGTATAATCTAAATGAATTTGGACCGTATTGATGAATTTTATCTGACGCTAATTCTGATGCTAAATTGACAATTGTAATTGCATCAAATGGGCAAACTTTTACGCAAATGCCACATCCATTACAAACCTCTTCATCTATCTGGGCTTTTTTTACCTCTTCGTTTAGAATGATGCAGTCCGCACCTGACTTGTTAACAGGACAGTATTTTATGCATTCTAAACCACATTTTTTTGGCTGACACAGATCTCTGTCAAGTACTGCAACTCTATGGGTCATGTCGTAATTCTATTTTGCCTTGATTTATACCTCTTTTGAACTGTCCACTGAGAGGCGTTACCTTAATAGATGAGATTCCGTGAAGATTTTTCAAGCCGGCCATAGCGTTAGGGTGCGACCCAATCCCATTCCGAACTTGGAAGTCAAACCTAACGTCGCTGTTGTGCTACTAAGATGCGAGAGCTCTTGGGAAGCAACAGTGCTGGCATCTTTCAATCAATCTTTTAATATGGAATTTACAGTTTGCATTATGATTTCAATGCCTAACTGTGTTGTTTGTGGACAATCATTTTTAGACGATATACGTTTTCTAAATCATATGATGGATAAACATGGTTTTCGAAATCCTAACACCGATAAACCCGATAGAAACAGTCGTGGATACTAGTTTTACATTTTTCTAAAATCTTATAGTTATGTTTGATCATTTAGAAAATCTCCAACACTTGTTTGATTTGTAATTAAACCGCTAAATTATTTTTAAATTAATTCTGTAAATAATCTAAAATTAATCTTACTCCAAAACCTGTCGCTCCTTTTGGATTGTATGGTTTTTCTTTTGTTGCTATTTGTGTCCAGGCAACTCCTGCAATATCAATATGAACCCAAGGGGTTTTTTCAATAGCATTTCTTAAAAACGCTGCAGCGGTAATCGTGCCAGCAGCTCTTCCAATTCCAACATTTTTCATATCAGCAACTTCAGATTTTATCATGTCCATATAGTCATCATTTAATGGAAGATTCCAAATCTCTTCAGTTGTTCTTTTTGAAGACTCCATAATCATATCTGCCAATTTTTTATTATTTGAAACCATACCTGCAATGTTTGTTCCTAAAGCAATAATACAGGCTCCAGTTAATGTTGCAAAATCAATAATTGCCTTTGGGGAATATTGTTTTTCACCATATGATAACGCATCAGCTAAAATAATCCTACCTTCCGCATCTGTATTCAAAATCTCTGCTGTTTTTCCGTTGTATAATTTTATGATGTCTCCCGGTCTATATGCTTCTCCACCTGGCATATTTTCAACAGATGGAATAATCCCTACTAAGTTAATTGGTAATTTTAATTCTGAAACCACTTTCATGATTCCAATAACTGTGCATCCTCCACATTTATCGAATTTCATTTCATCCATTTTTTCACCTGGTTTTAATGAAATTCCACCCGTGTCAAATGTTACAGCTTTTCCAACTAGCACAATTGGTTTTTCGTTTTTAGGGCCACGAAAATGTTCTAAAATAATTAATTTTGGTTCGTTTTTACTGCCTTGTCCTACGGCAAAAATTCCTCCAAATCCTCTTTTTTTGAGTTCTACTTTGGATATTATGTTGCATTTCATATTATTCTTTTTTGCTATAATTCTTGAAAAATCTGCTAATGTTGTTGGTGTACATTCATTGGGTGGTAAATTTGCAATACTTTTTGTGTAAATAACACCATCTGAAATAATTTCTGCAGTTTTTATTGAATTTGAGATCTTCTCTGATTTAGAAATTAATATTGTGAGATTAGGATCGGAATTTTCTTTTTTTGATTTATATTTTTCAAACTTATAAAGAGACATTTTGCATCCCTCTACTATTTGAGATACTGATGAAAGAGGTTCAATAAGAGAACTTGGTGGTGCTATTATGGTAAATTCTTTCAGTTTCAATTCTTTAGCTTTTTGAGCAATTTTGCCTGAAACAAACCTAATTGTATCGTTTGTAAAGTCTTCTTTTTTACCTAATCCGGCTAACAGAATTCTCTGAGTTGATTTTTCGGTAGTTGGAATTACTGCTATTTTACCAAATATCCCACCCATGTCATTTATTGATTGCTTTACTGATAAGGCAATTTTTGAATTCATATTTTGTAATCCTAATATTTTATCGGAATTTTCTAATACGTATCCACAAAGCATAGCAGTTTTCTTTTTAGAATTGCTTGAGTTTTCTAATCGAATCTTCATTATGCTGATTGGTTTTGATGTATTATTTAGATTTACTAGAGATCTATTTTTTTGCTATTTGAAAATAAACTTGCCGATCTTATGAAGACTGCTTTTACAGTTTTACAGGCTTGTTCACACTGTACATCTACTTTTGTATTATTTGATTTAACATGTTTTGTTGTAATGATTGCTTTTAACAGTGGTAATAGTGCTGCTCTTCCACCATATGCTGTTTTTTTATCTATTAGCCAAAACATCTCTGTTGCTGATTCTCCCAACGTCTTTCTTAATTTTATACCAAAATCTGAATAATGTCCGATCATTGTGAAACTACTCCTTGAAAGAAATTCAATCATTTTTGCAAATTTTACACACAAATAACACTGATTATCATAAACAATTATTGGTAATTCTTCATTAATATCCACATTCATCATTGGTAATCATCAGATTAAAATTTTGCAGAAGTAGATTTTTATTAAATTTGTAGTTATCGCAATCGAGAAATGAGACTAAATTATTATCTAATCAAAAAAAATGTTCTTCGTGCTCGTAAATTAGTAATTAAAGCATTAAACAATGCAGGTTCTGGTCATCCAGGAGGATCTTTCTCTATGGCTGAAATTTTAGGGTGTTTATTTTACAAACATTTGCAGTATGATCCAAATAATCCTCAATGGGAAGATCGAGATCGCCTGATCTTATCTAAAGGGCATGCGGGACCTGGCTTGTTTTCAAATATGGCTGTTGCAGGTTATTTTCCAGAATCCCAACTTGAAACTTTAAGACAATTTGGAAGTAAATTACAGGGTCATCCTGATCTAAAATGTCCTGGAGTTGAATTCTGCGGTGGTTCTTTAGGAACTGGTTTATCTTATTCTATTGGTGTTGCACTTGCTGGTAAAATTGATGGTAAAAAGCATCATGTCTATACTATAATAGGTGACGGTGAGTCAGATGAAGGTCAAATATGGGAAGCAGCAATGACAGCTGCAAAATACAAGGTAGATAATCTTACAGCATTTTTGGATAGAAATTTTATACAACAGGATTCATACACAGAAAAAATTATGCCATTAGATGAAAAACTAGAAGGAGATGACATCTCTGAAATGTGGAAAGATGCTTCACGATGGAAGACAGGTGATAAATGGAGATCATTTGGATGGAATGTAATTGAAATTGATGGACATAGAATTGAACAAATAGATGCAGCTATTACCAAAGCAAATTCTACAAAAGGAATTCCCTCAATAATTATTGCTAGAACAATTAAAGGAAAAGGAGTTGAACATATGGAAGATAATCCGCAATGGCATGGAAAAGCACCTGATTCAGATGTTACACCAATAATTGATTTAGAACTTGATTCTCAGTTTATGATTGCCCCATCAATCATTGCTGGTGATATGAATAATCTTGAAAATGAGATTAAGCGATGTATATCTGGCAGAGCCGACTTTATTCATCTTGATGTTATGGATGGCCAATTTGTTCCAACCAAAACTTTCGATCATACAAAAATCAAAGAATTACGCTCATTAACAGTACTCCCATTTGATACTCATTTGATGATCAATGAACCTGTAAAACATGTCAAAGATTATGTTGAATCTGGAAGTGATATAATTACTGTACATGCTGAAGTTTGCGATGAAACAAGCTTTGGTGAAATACATGATTATCTAAAACAAAATAAAGTTGGTGTGGGTCTTGCAATTAATCCAAATACTGAACTTCCTGAATGGTCTTACAAATTCATTCCATCTCTTGATCAACTAATTGTAATGTCTGTTGTACCTGGAAAATCTGGTCAAAAATACATTGAAGAAACTCATGAAAAAATGACTAGATTGAAAGCTATTCTAAATGAGCACAAGTTTTCTGGTTATATTGAGGCTGATGGCGGTGTAACTTTTGATAATATTGGTTCTTGTTTTGCAGATGGCGCTAGAGTTTTTGTGGGTGGTAGTGCAATTATTGGAAAACAAGATGTACGTGGTGCTATTAGAGATTTTAGAAATCAAGTTCTTAAAACTAGACGAAAATTATTACTTGATAAAGCAAATGAATTAGGAGGTTCTGAACTCGTTAAAAAATGGATTGGATTACATGTTGTTGGAGAAAAACAAGAACAGATTAAACAAATAGCAAAAGAGGCAAGTTATCTTTGAATCCACCTATTATGACTGACATGCGTTCAGAGTATTCAAAAATACTAATTGAACTAGGAAAAGAAAATTCAAACATAGTAGTTTTGGGTGCAGACACAACTGATTCACTCAAAACTTCTGGTTTTGGAAAAGCATTTCCAAATAGATTCTTTAATGTAGGTATTGCCGAAGCTAATCTAGTTTCCATGTCTGCAGGTCTTGCAGCTTCTGGAAAAATATCCTTTGCTAGCACTTATGCTATATTTTTGCCTGGTCGTGCAGTTGATCAAATAAGAAACGGAATAGCTTATCCTTCTCCTGGAAATAAAAAAGGTCTTAATGTAAAATTAGTAGTTTCTCATGGTGGTCTATCAGTTGGACCCGATGGCGGTTCACATCAACAAATTGAAGATATTGCAATAATGCGAGTGATTCCAAATTTCCGAGTTTTTATCCCTGCCGATACAATTGCAGTTTCAAAATTAACTAGATTAATGGCAAACGAATACGGTCCATTTTACATGAGAATGGCAAGATCAAACACACCAGTAGTTCATTCTGAATCCCAAGATTTCCAAATTGGTAAAGGAATTACAATTCGCGATGGTTCTGATTGTACTATTGCTGCATGCGGAATTACTGTAAGAATGGCACTTGAAGCAGCTGAATCTTTACAGCATGAGGGAATATCTTGTAGAGTGTTGGACATGTTTTCTATAAAGCCAATTGATGGTGATATATTAGAAAAAGCAGCCAGAGAAACCGGATGCATAGTTACATGTGAAGAACACAATATTTTGGGAGGTATGGGCTCTGCAGTTACAGAATCTGTTTCTGAAAGACATCCTGTCCCAATTAAAAGAATTGGCGCTCAAGATATGTTTGGCGAATCTGCACGAGATAATGAAATTCCACTACTTTTGGAAAAACACGGAATAACATCTTTTAATATGGTCAAACAAGTAAAAGAAATAAGGAGTAGAAAATTATGAAAATTTTTCTTGATAGTGCAAATTTAGAATCCATCAGAAAATTCAATGATATGGGTTTGTTGGATGGAATTACCACAAATCCCTCTCTCATGTCAAAAGAAGGCGGTAATCCAAAAGACGTTATGCAAGAAATCACCAAAATTATCAAAGGCGACGTTAGCCTAGAAGTTGTAAGTACTGAATATTCTGCAATGATTGAAGAAGGAAAACGTTTACGTCAATATGGTAAAAATGTTGTTGTTAAAGTCCCAATGACTTCTGATGGTTTGAAAGCCTGCAAATCTCTTTCATCTGAAGGAATTCCTGTAAATGTTACCCTGGTTTTTTCACCAAACCAAGCATTACTGGCTGCAAAATCAGGGGCAAAATATGTTAGCCCATTTAT
This sequence comes from Nitrosarchaeum sp., assembly GCF_025699065.1. NCBI lineage: Archaea > Thermoproteati > Nitrososphaerota > Nitrososphaeria > Nitrosopumilales > Nitrosopumilaceae > Nitrosarchaeum > Nitrosarchaeum sp. The sequence goes on from NZ_JAILWF010000002.1 coordinate 224,259, forward strand.
TGGCCGATTGGATGATGTTGGTCAAGACGGAATGAAATTGATTAAAGACATTAAAGTAATATTTGATAATTATAAGGATGATTTTAAAACACAGATTCTTGTTGCAAGTATTCGTCATCCACTACATGTTATTGATGCGGCAAAGATTGGAGCACACGTTGTAACTTTACCTCCAAATGTTCTAGACAAAATGCTCCAACACCCATTAACAACTATCGGACTGGAAAATTTTCTATCTGATTGGAAAAAACTAAAAGATGGAAATTCTGACATTAAAATTTAAAATTTACATATCCAAAATTATATGTACAATTACCTGATATGATGAGCTTAAATAAATATAAGATAACTTACCTAACCTTATGGGAAAAATCAAGATTAGAACCGGTAGGGGAACTGGAACCAGAGAAATTGATGACGATAAAAAAGGCTGGGCAGGCGACGAATACAAAAAAATTCAAGACGAAAAGAAAAAACAAGCCGCAAATAGAATGATTCATACCGGTAGAGGAACTGGCTCAAAAAGACTAGGAGATTTACCAGATTCAAAACCAAGACCTTCAACCGAAGGTATGACTCGAATCACTGGTAGAGGAACAGGTTCAAGAAAGAGTACTAACAAAGGTTCATCGTAGAACCTCAATTTTCCTTTTTAATTTCGTATATGTTATTCAAATGTTATTTATTCACTAAAAATCATCTTTAGTGATATTCTGTAAAATTATTCAACCTATAACTACTCTCATTTTATTATAATATGTATTATTCATAAAATTTAGTATTAATTGATATGATACAATTATCTTATCTGGTACATTTTTTAAAATTAAAAACTATTTTTTATAATATTTTGCAGTGAATATTATATTGTTTTATCTACCAATCCAACCTAGTTTTTTGAAATAAATAAACATCAATGCGACAGGTATTGTTGATGCCAAAATAATTAATATCAATACTGTATATGGTCCTAAAAATAATACTTGATCATTTAACCCCCCTGGCAAATTTATGTTCATCCCATAAAATGTTCCAATTACTGTTCCAGGAATTGCAAATGTAAAAATTATTGTTAATGCAGCAAGTACTTTATTTGTTTTTTCAGTACTTAACATGAAGTCAGTATCTTTGTAAATTTCCATTGTTTCTCTAGATTCTTCCAGAGTTTCAATTACTTTATCAATGTGATCTATTACATCATCAAAATATAGCGATAGATCATCTTCCTCAGAAAATTTTTTAATATTTTTTGTAATTTCTAATACAAATTTCTTTAATGGATTTGCTATTCGTCTCATTACGTTAATTTCTCTTCTAAGTAAGGCTATACTTCTTGCAACAGATATTTTTTCATCAAAAACTTCATCTTCAAGATCATCTAAATTTGCAATTACTTTTCTTGATATATGTAAGAGTTCATCCACTAGAATGTCTATTATTTCATGGAGGAGATATTCCACAGATTTTCCTAATATTCTTTCTTTTCTATGTGCATCTAAATCATTTTTACAAATATTTACTAAATCTACTAATGGCTTTAAATCTCCTTGATGAACTGTTATTAGAAAATCTTTTCCGATGAATATTGATAACTGACTATTTCTTGAAATTCCCGGCTGTCTTAATATAGATGGAAAATGTAATATCACAAAAAAATGATCTTGATAACTATCTAGTTTTGGAAGTTCTGATTTAGTCATACAATCTTCAATGTTTAATGTATTCAAACGATATGTTTCAGCTAATTTTTCAATATCGCTTCTATCTGGATTTTGTAGATCAATCCACAAAAATCTCTTACCCTCAACGGTTTCAATTTTTCTCTCTACCTGTACCGCTTGTGGTTTTTTCCCAACATGTAGTCTATTAGTAATGAATCCTTTTTTCAAGTTGAATGGTAACTCGATTTAACAAATTTAAAGCGATCGCTTTTTTATCTATTTTTTATAATTTTCATGAATTTGATTCTTTTCTAGAATTTTATGCTATTTCCATGGAAGAAAGAAATTGACGCCAATCCATGTAAGCCCAATTGTTATTCCCATAGCTATCCACCAAAATCTCATGACTATAAATTCTGTTAGTTGATAATAAATCTACAGGCTAATTTTCAATGAGATAAATCAAAGATTATTACGGGATAAGCAATTTTTTATTCTTGTGGCCCTCGTAGTACAGTGGCTAGTATAGGGGACTGTGGATCCCCGGACAGGGGTTCGATTCCCCTCGAGGGCCTACAAATTTTTTTATGATTTTAACCTACAATTCCTCGTGCAATTCTGTCATGACATGAGCATTTACAAAATCTGTAAAAATTTCCATCATGTTCTGAATTGCAAGTATTGCAACCTTTACCTTCTGCCATTTTTGCAGTTTTTATAATTGTGATATTTTTATTTTTTGGTAAATTACTTTTTAAAAAATGCCATATTTACTTGATTCCATTTCTTCTTTTATTGCCAGCTTAAATCTGGGTATTTTACCTTCTAAATTACTTGTAAGCCAAGATAGAAATTTTTTTTCTAAACCCTTTCCTTTGAATTTATCAAAATCAACTCCCATCTGATCAGCTAATTTTTCTACTAATGTTTTATTTACACTAACAACAAAAAAGTGCCATCCAAAAGCAAATTCAGAATCTGTCATAACAAAATCATCTTGACTGTGAACCATTTCTTCCAAAAGTGAAAGCTGGTTTGTTATTGCCTTACTTGTTTTATCATAATCTATTGCAGATACATTAATGTTAATTCTATCTATCATGATTCTATATGATTTACATAAAATAAAAGGATTACACAAATTATTTTAAAAGATGTTCAAAATCAATATTGAAATGAGTTTTCATTATGTCTATGTACGTTTTAATGGATTCCGGGATTTTCTCTCCACACGATACTCCTAAATTCTTTGCATTAATCCAAATTACTAGAGTTTGAATAATTGTCAAAAATCTATCATTTTCAATTTCTGGGATACTGATAGCCTTTGTATATCTCTCAGCAAATTCCCATGCTGTTACAAAATCTATACATTTTACTCCAAAAACTGCTAGTACTTGTTCTTGTAGGCTATTTGCTTTTTTAAAAGGAACTAAATTAATTATGTATGGAAATTTTACTTTTTCAGGAAGGCAATCTGGCAATGGCCCCCAAATTGTAATTATTCTTGTCCCTTCTTTTAGATCTTTAAATTTATTCATCATATTATTGATGATATCTTCATTTGTAAACCAAAACAAAATTGCGGTAGCATCAGAAATGTTTACATTTTGTATGTCGTCACAAATTAATTTACCTTGCATCTTATTTTTATCTAGAATATTTTTTGCTAGTTTAATTTTGTCTGGATTGTTATCAATACCTACAGCTTTTCTCACTTGATATTCTTTCAATGCTATGGCGATTCCAGTTCCATCTCCACATCCAAGATGATAAAAAATATCATTTTTTTCTAATTTTAAAAAATTAAAAATATCTCTAAACGATTTCTCTGGTAATTGAACTTCTTCTCCACTAACTATGCTTTCTGGTAATGATTTTAGATATTCTTCTATTTTCAATATTATGATTAAAACTATACTTGAATTATTCTCTTATGCTTTCAAGTTTTGAAACTGCTTGCCATAACTGTGTTCTTACATATGAGGGCATGTTTGGATCTTGTGTAACATCATCAAGTAAACTTATTGTATTGTTTGCTCTTACTGACAATGAATATTCTTCGTTATTTAACTCCGCTATCAAATCTGTAATTGATTTTTTAATTGTCTTTGGTGTTGAATGACTTGTAGCAATTTGATTTAATGTTTCAATTGCTTCTTTCATTGATTCTTTGTTTTGTTTTTCATCTGCCATTTTTTACACCATTTATTGTTAATTTGAGGTATATAGTCACATCTCTAGAAATATGTTATCTGACTCTATTGATACGTTATATGATGCTACATCTCTAATTTTAGCTGGGAATTTAACTAATTTGCCAGTTTTACAATCAAATTGGGCTCCATGCCATCCACAAATTACATTACAGCCATCTAATTTTCCCTCTGAGAGACTTGAACCAGAATGAGTACATGAATCATCCATAGCACAATATGTACCGTCAATATTTGCAACCATTATTTCTTTACCGTCAATTGACACTTTGATCATTTTTCCAGGAGGAACATCTGCTGTTTTTCCGGCTATAATTTTACCCATTACCGTTTTTAATCAATCATTCTTAATATTTTTTCGTATATGTGTACAATTGTGATAAGAAATGCAGTTGATTCCGATAAATCTGTAATACTGAACTTTTGTCATAATACTTTTTCATGGGGTGATTATATTCAAGATGTCTGGAATTCTTGGTTGTCTGAAGATAATTTATTCATTGTAGAGAAAGAACATCCAATTGGTATAACTCATGCATTTTTCTCTAAAAATCAAGTATGGGTTGAAGGAATCAGAATCAATCCAGATTTTCGTAGACAAGGTTTCGCTAAAAAATTAGTTCAACATGTAGAATTAATTGCTAAAGAAAAACAAATTCCATTTTCTTTTATGTTAATAGATGTTAAAAATCACAAATCTCTTTCAATGGCAAAAAATCTCGGTTATGATATATTTCAAACCTGGAATTTTTATTCACTTATTCCTCAGATTAATAATAGTCATGAAATTCAATTTGGCAATATTTTTGATCAATCAAAAATTCCTCATTATGTAAAATCTTGGAGATGGTTGCCTTTAGATAAAAAAACTATATTGTATTTTTACAAACAAAATAAAATAATTTTTTCAGATAAATCCGGTCCAATTTCTATTGCAGTTCTAACTGATTCTGAGCATTTTGATAAAATTTTGATTGTAACTTTAATTTCCGGTTCACTATCAAATACATTAGATCTAATTTTATACATACAAAACTATGGAGCGGAAAACAAATATCAAAAAATACAAATTTTAACTAGAACCAAATTATCTACAATAAACACATTAGAACACAAAATTACATTTAATCTAATGAAAAAATCTTTGGTCTAATTCTCATTTACAAATCTGATCGTATTTTTTAAAATACCTAAATTCTCAATTTCCATCTCTACTTTATCCCCATTTTTAAGAAATTCTGCATTAGGTTTGTTTAGCATTACTCCTGCTGGAGTTCCAGTTGAAATGATGTCCCCTTTTTCTAGAGTCATAACCTTACTTAGTCCGGAAACTATCTCTGGTATTTTTATGAACATGTTACTTGTAGATGAATTCTGTCGTATCTCCCCATTAATTTTGGTTGTTAATTTTAAGTTCTGTGGATCTTTGATTTCATCTGCTGTTGTTATCCATGGTCCAGATGGTGCAAATGTATCAAAACTTTTCCCTCTAGTGAATTGCTTGTCTTTAAACTGAATATCGCGTGCAGATACATCGTTTAGTATCATATATCCAAATATTGCATCTACAGCTTGCTTTTCATTGATGTTTTTACAATTTTTGCCTATAATCAAAGCTAATTCAACTTCGTAATCTAACTGCGTAACAAAGTCTGGGCAAACTATGTCAGAACCTGTACCGTTTAAAGCAGTTCTAGGTTTTAGGACTATGGCAGGTTCATCAGGTGGCGATAAATTCTGTTCTTTTGCATGATCTATATAATTAAAAGCCAAACATATTATTTTATTTGGATTTGGAATTGGACTTAATAATTTAAATTTTGAAATGTTTTCTTCGTATGGTAAAGTATCAATTTTATCTTTGATTTCATCAAACCATCCATCAAAAAGAAAATCCTTGATATTTTGTGGAATTGGAACCCCTGTTTGATAAGTTATTTCATCCTTTGTTGCAACTCTGTCTCCTTTTACAAAACCATATGTTTCATTATTTTCATGAACTAATCTTGCTATCTTCATAATTTTTTCACTTATTTGTGTGTAAAAATTGCCTGATTTTGTGAATCTTTTCTACAATATCCAAATCTAACAAATTGTATTTCTTCACCATCTTTTAATTCTAAATAATGGGGTTCTGTATAAACCTCTAATTCTTCTAAACTATCTTCATTAAATTTTTCATCAATAAACAATTGTTTTGGAATGAGAATTTTGATCATGTGGGCATCTTTCTGTGGAATCCATTGTATTTTTTGTATGTCTGAATTAGATTCACCTTCCGTAAATTCTCCTAATAACTCTCCATTATTTTTTGATATTTTGATGTTGCCTAATCCTAACAATCTGATTTGAGTACCTTTCATATTTTCAACATCTTCTCCTGAAATGTAGAAATTCTCATCAATGTTGATTTTTCTTTTACCCATATTCTTTATTGGATGATTGGCAATTTCTACAAATGAAAATGGTAATTTTTTAATTGTAAGTTTTTTTGGTTTGCTTACCATAAATAATCTAATACTATCCGCATCAACAAATTTTCTATTAAATGACTCAAGAGCATCAAATGGTGCTAATGTATTTGCTTTAGTTAATCCTAATGATAAGATGAATTTTTTTATTGCTTCTGGTTTAATCCCTCTTCTTCTAAGTGACTCTAAAGTAGGTAATCTTGGATCATCATACCATGATACTTTACCTTCTTCAATCAATGGTTTAAGAATTCTTTTTGATATTGGCATTCCTTTGAATTCAAGTCTAGAAAAGAAATCCTGATATGGTTTTCGCATATTTAGTGCATCTAAAATAGCATCTATCAACTCTTTTCTTAATTCAAATTCCTTTGAACGAAATGCATGGGTTACACCATCAATACTATCCTCTATTGCAACAGCAAAATCATAACTTGGCCAAACTCGATATTTGTTTCCAAGTGTGTAATGTTTTTCTTCTATTATTCTAAACAATACAGGATCTCTCATTACTGCATTATCTGCTTTCATATCTCCTCGAAATCTTACAATTGCATCTCCAGGCTTAAATTTGCCAAACATTTTCTCCCAGCCTTTATTACTTTGTTTAATGTCTTCTCTACTACATTTACAAGCTATACGCTCCCGTCTATTTTCACTAATATCCTCTCTTTTACAAGTACAAACGTAAGCCTTTCCAGAATTAATTAGTTCTATACCTTTTTCATAAAATATTTCCATATCGTCTGAAGTATTTTTTATCACATCAAATTTTATTCCTAACCAGTCTAACCCAACTTTAATTGCAGCATGATATTCCATTCTTTCAGCTTCTGGATTAGTATCATCCATTCTTAAAATGAATTTTCCACCATACATTTTTGCATATTCTGCATTAATGATAGCTGCTTTAGCATGTCCTATGTGTGGATATCCGTTAGGTTCTGGTGGAAATCGAGTAATTACTTTTCCATTCTCTGCATTTTTTAGTGGAGGAAGCCCTTCTCTTTCTTCAGTTTTTTCCTTTGGGATTAAAATATCTGGAAAATTTTCTTCAATTATTTTTTTTTGCTCTTCAAATGATAATTGATTAATTTCAGAAACAATTGTCTTAATCTCTTCAGATATTTCTTTTACTCTTGTTCTAAACTCTGGTTTTGTTCCTAGGATCTTTGCTAATACAATTTTATCCTGAGTTTTTCCTTCATGTTCAAATGCATTTTGTAAAGCTATTTTTCGAATTTCTTTTTTTGCCTCTTCGTCCAAAGTGTCTACCTATGTCTTGCTGTTTGTATTGCCTTTTTTATACTCTGTCTGATTTTAGGTAGATTCTCAATATTTTCACGTACAAAAAAATCTTGGTTTATTCTAAAATTCAATGTTATTTCATTTTTTGTATTGGAATTTCTAATAATTTACACCTGGAATCAATTAACATACATTGTAAATGAATTTGCTCAACGGTGATAAATCCACATTTATGACAAAAAAATTCATTTTCCTTCTTACAAACACTACATTTTTTATTCACTTCTAGTGTTTCACCACATTTTCTACACGATTCTATTCTCATTAATTTTTCAACCTCTTTAAACTACATTATACTTAGTCAGCTAGCAAGCTTACTAGTATGATCTATGATTTACTCTACTCTATAATCTGCTAAGGTATACTATGATCATGACAACAAAACTTATTCAGGAAAATAATACCTGGAATAAAATGGTACATGCCCCATTCAAAAAAGTCGTAAAATTCGATCTTATTTGCATGGGTCTTGGAATCATGATGGGTATTGGAATAGGCGCTTACTTGGTTGCAGGAGCATAACCTCCTCACCAAATTTTTTATGTAATGCAACATATGATGATTATTCAATTTTAATTAAAAATTTGATATCTAAATAAAAATGATCTTTTTAAAATAGAAAAACCTCCAAAATTATTAAAATAACCACAAGATATCTGCAATTATTTTTAACCAGCGATAAAGATGGTTAATTGATGGCTGATCTAATTGATAAAACTGCAAACTATGTTTTAGATCTTGCTAGTCCTCAAAGGCTTAATATTTTATTTAAATTATTAAGTAAAGATTCCACTCCTACGGAAATTGCAAAGGAATTAGAATCAACCAAACAAGAAGTTCATAGAAATTTTATTAGATTAGAGGAAAGTGGTCTTATTGAGAAAAAAAATAATGGAAAATACAGCACTACTACATTTGGAGAAACAGTTTGCACACAAGTTCCAACAATAGTATTCTTTTCTCAAAATAGAAAATATTTTGAAGAACATACATTTATTGACATTCCTTATAAATTTAAAATTCGATGTGGGCAGCTTGCAGTAAGTCAACATGTTAAAGGTATATCAAAAGTTTTGGAACAGTGGAAGACAATTTATAAAAATTCTAGGGAGTATATTTATGAAATTTTATCTGAAGCTCCTCTGGATCTTATCGAGCCTCTAGTTAAACAAATTAAAAAAGGAATTAAATTTCAGTATATATTCTCTGAATCCACAGTAGTTCCTAAAGGAAGAAAGGATTTATTGAAAAAATTAGGATTCAACAATCTTATTGAAAAAGGATTGATAGAACGAAAAATGGCAAAAAATGTTCAGACTGTAATAGTTCTAAATGAAAAAGAGGCATGTGTTTTATTTCCTAAAAATGATGGTGAATCAGATCTTACTGAGATGTTTTATAGTGATGATCCTATGTTTCATGAATGGTGTCTTGATTATTTCCGATTTTGTTGGTATGGTTCAGATGAATTCATTGAGAGTAAGTTAAAAGAATAATTTTGTATTCATTTTTACATAATTTACATCATATCATTTTTTTGTAGGAATGAATTATATCACATAATGTCTAATGATGTTATGAAATCATTAATTATAATGATTCAAAATCACTATGGCGATACTGACATTTTATTAAGAATTTTAAATAATCTTAAAAATGAGAAGCCATTATTTCCACCAGACAAGGAATATTTGAATATTATTTTACAAAAATATTTTCCAAATGAAAAATTTTGAGTTTTCAATGAGTAAATAATCTTGCTAAAATAGATTAAATCTACACGCTTCTTTTTACTACAAAATCCAAAAGATCTATTAATTCTGTTTTAGCGGTACCTGAATAATTTGAAAGCGATTTTTTTGCCATTTCTGCATAATGTAAAGCCTGCTTTCTTACCTCCTCCTCTATTCCAAGTGATCGAATAACATCTACAGCTTTTTCAAGCTCATTTTTACTTGCTTTTGTATTTCCGAATGCTTTTAGAATCACTTTTCTATCTTCACCTTTTGCTAATTTTATTGCCATTAGAATTGGAAGAGATTTTTTACCTTCTCTAAGATCATTGCCAACAGGTTTTTTTGTAATCTTTGAATCTCCCATTACACCAATAAGATCATCTGTAATTTGAAAAGCAATTCCTAAATTCTTACCAAAATTTGATAAATTTGAAATATCTTTTTGATTACCTGTTGCGCAAATTGCACCCATCGAACAAGATACATCAAATAATGCAGCGGTTTTTTTACCAATCATTGTGATATACTCATTTTGTGTAGGGATCCTTTTTTCTTCAGCCATTTTTACATCTAATAATTGACCTTCACATACATCTACACATGCCTTTGCCAATCTGGAAACTAATTGAACTATTGCATCATTGGATAATTTTGCATTTGAAATAATTTGATATGCCTTAGAAAATAACACATCTCCAGCTAGTATTGCAATTGGCATTCCAAATTTTTTATGCACTGTAGGTACTCCATGACGCATTTCATCATTATCCATAATGTCATCATGAACTAAAGTAAAGTTATGTATCATTTCTACTGCACTAGCAGCAGGCATGGCAATTACTGTACTACCTCCTAATATTTGACAGCTCTTCATTACCATATGAGGTCTGAGTCTTTTTCCTCCATGGATGATAAGATGTGATGCTGCATCATATAGCATTTTAGGATCTCCTTTTATCTTGGAATTTAGATATCTATTGACAATTTTTGCATTTTTTTCAATCGTGCTTGTTTTTTTCATCTTATTAATCTCCATTTATCATCTGGAAGATGATTTTGTATTGCTTTTTTCAATTCTGTTTGCAAATCTGAATTAATCCAAGATGATAAAACATCTTTATATTTTTCTAACATTTTATTTTCAGATCTGTCTAGAAATATCAATGCAATTAACATCCATGGACAATAAATTTTTGGATTGTTTTTAATTTCAGAAAGAAATTCAGATGCTGAAATCCATCTTATCTCATCTATTTCTCCTTCTATCATTTTAAATTTAGTTGATTCATCAACAATCCCAATTAGAGTACCACAAATTTCGTTTTCAGAACCTATATTTTTGTAAGGTACATGATATTCAAACTTCATTAAATAGTCCATCTTACAAGAAATGCCAACTTCTTCAGGCATTCTTCGCTCAGCTGATGATGTGTATGTCTCACCTTCTCTTGGATGACTAGCTACTGTTCCATCCCAATCTTCTGGCCATAGCATTTTTTCTTTTGCTCTTCTTGTTAGAACCAATCTTCCATTTTTATCAAATAACAAAGCTGTAAATGCTCTGTGAAGTTTTCCATTTGGTAAATGACATCTTACCTTTTCTTCTGAACCTATAGGATTATCGTTTTCATCAACCAAAATTACATATTCATCAGACATTTTTTTTACCTCTGAACAATGTTCCTTCATACTTGTTGTTTTTAACCGCTTTCACTATTCTCTCTGGTTTGTTACCATTTACAAAAAAAACATTCATTCCACTTTTTGCAATGTTAGATGCTTCATCTACTTTTCTAGTCATTCCTCCTGTTACATCCATTTTGTTTTCAGAAATTTTAGGATTTTCTCCTTTTAACTCATAAATTAATTTTTTAGTTTTTAGATCCGAGTATAATCCGTCTTCGTTTAAAGCAAAAATTACTAATCTTGGTTTCAAAATTTTTGCTAAATGAGTCATTATTTTATCTCCTGATAAAATGTATGTTTTCTTATTTCCATACCAAAGTACATCTCCATACGTGATCGGTATTAATCCTGATATTGCAATTTCTGTTATTTCTTTTACTTTTTTTATCATCGGGATATTTCCTGACATAAAATCCGTTGGAGGAAGGGAATATGGATTTAGCTTATTTTTTACAAATGCATTTAATATTATTTTGTTAAGATCAATCATTGAATTTTTAACTACAGATACTCCATGCATGTCATACCTATTTGGTTTAGTATGCATATCATATTTTACAGACCAATAATGCCCAAATGATCCTCCCCCATGAACAATAATGATTGGCTCATCAATTTTCTTCAAATTTTTAGCAATGTTTTCTACAACTTTTTTTCTAGGACTGAGTGGTTTTTCTTTATTTGTGATAATCGAACCTCCTAGTTTTATGAGAATCATGCAGTCATCAAATACCTAGTCCATTAAAAAGTATCCAATCCTTTAAAATCAATTTTTACAGAAAAACATTCATAGTCATTCATCTTTAATTCTGAAATAATTTTTTCTAAGTTTGACACATCGGATAAAGCAATAATACATCCACCTCCTCCTGCACCTGTAATTTTTGCCCCAAACGACGAATTCTCTGCTATTTTTATCATTTTTCGTAATTTTTCATTAGATATGCCTATTGTTTCTAAAAATTCTTGATTATCTTTCATACATCTACCCAGTCCTTGTAAATCATTATTTTTTAACATGATTCTAACCCGATTTACTAATTCTAATTCTTTTTGACACATGATGGAAAATTTTTCTTCATTTTTTTCTTTGAATTGCTTAACATTTGATACAACTATTTCTGTTGAATGCTCAATGTTAGAATTTGCAATAACGAGATGAAAGTTTGATTCAGATTTAATTTGAGAGAATCCTTTCTCTTTATCGTATTCCATCAGTCCACCAAACGTACAAACTGTACAATCTGCTCCAGATGTATTTTGAAAAATTGTTCTTTCTGCCTCTATAGCTAACTCTAAAATTTTTTCTTTACTAGTTTTTTCAAATAATTTAGATATTGCAGCTGCACCTGCTACACAACATGCAGATGAGGATCCTAATCCTACTCCTGATGGAATTTCTGATTTTACATAAATTTTAATTCCCTCTGATTGATTATATTTTTTAATCATTTTATTTGCTAAATATACAAATGGTTTTAATGGTGAACTTATCTCATTCATTGATTTATTGAGTGAAACTTCTAGTTCTCCGATGTTTGATTTAATTATGATTTTGTTTTCAGGAATTCTTTCAGCTGTGACTGTAACTCTTTTATCAATAGCACAAAGAATTGCTTTTATTCCATATACAACAAAATGTTCTCCAAAAAGAATGACCTTTCCAGGTGCAGAAGCTTTAGAAATCAAGTGAAAATGATCGACCCATATCCAACAACAGAACTCTTATCTCCTGAAATATCTCCACTTGTGGCATATTTTAATAACTCTCCTTTTGTTGCACCGATTTCTTTACATGCAATCATTGTTGATGCGATGGCACCATATCCACACGCACTAATGTCTTTTTTATGTAAAATATCATAAAATCTGTCTACATCTAACTCTAAAATAGGCTCAATTAATGCTGAATCTTGTTCATGTGCAAACTCGTTAGACTCGTAATGTGTAAAATCTGAAGAACCTATGATCATGACTTTGTTTTTCTGAGCTATTTTTGCCATGGCAATACCCACTTTAATTGCAATTTCTTTACTCTGATTTATTAAAGCAATGGGAACTATTTTGAAATTTGTTGCAATCTCTTGTAACATTGGAATTTGTACTTCAAGACTGTGTTCTCTTGAATGAGAAAAATTATCTATTTCAATTATATCTGTTAATTTTGAAATCTCTTCTGCAATTTCAGAATCAACTTCGACTTCTCCTAGAGGCGTTTCCCATTTGGTATCTATCATTGTTGCTACACTACTTCCTATTCCCCAATGATTTGGTCCTATGATGATGAATAGATCCGGTATGTCTGAAGATATTTCATAAAATGAGTTACATGCTATTGGACCAGAATATACATATCCTGCATGTGGGCAAATCGCTCCAAAAATTTTTTTTTTGATATTTGATGGTGGGATTTTACCTGGACCAAAATTATGTAAAAAGCATTCTTTGATTACTTTTTTTAATTCCTTTTTTTCATTTGGATAGAACATTCCGGCTACTGCCGGCGTTCTAATTTGCATTACTCTATTTCCTCTTCCGTTATCTTTGTCTCAAAATCATCGATTTCGTATTTCATTGGTTCATCTTCTTTTAATTCTCCTCTTTCGATGAGAATTTGACGAACCAATAACCAATATACTGTGGCAAGAGCTTTTCTTCCTCTGTTGTTTGCAGGAATAATCACATCAAGTTTTGATGTAATGTTATCTGTATTCGAAATTCCAATTACTGGAATACCAGCATTTGTAGCTTCTGTAATTGCTTGTACATCCACTTGAGGATCAGAAATTAAAACTAATTTTGGTTCAATATAATATGGTAAAGATGGGTTTGTAAGAGTTCCAGGCATAAATCTCCCTAGTAATTTTTTAGAACCTAGCATTTCACAAAATTTCTCAATTGGAGTATTGGCATACTGTCTAGCTGAGCATACAATTAGCTTATCTGTTCCTAAACGATTGATAAATTTAGCTGCTGTTTTGATTTTTTCTAATGTTATATCAATATCTAACATGTAAAGTCCTTCAGGACTGGCTTTTGTGATAAACGGAGTCATGAACTTCGTCTTTACTGGAGTTCCTACTCTGATTCCAGTAGATAAGATCTTCTTTTTGATATCTGTGGATTCTGCTTGTTCACTCATAGCGATTTTAAATCTCTGCCATACCGCGTATTAAATCATGCTCTGATAGGCGTATGAGCTCATTTAGCTTTGCGACCCTTTCTCCACCTACTATGCCAACTTTGAGCATTTTTGACTTTGTTGCTAATCCTATATGAGCAATATGTGAATCTGTAGATTCTCCAGATCTATGTGATGTGATTAATTTTATGTTATTTTGATTAGCTACTTTGGCAAATTCAAATGCATCATAAAGACTACCTGCCTGATTGACTTTTAGGATTGCAGCATTACATGATTTCATGTTGATTGCCTTTGTTAGGACGTCTTTATTTGTAACCGTTAGATCATCTCCTGTTACTAATGTTTTTGGAAATTTAGTAGTTAATTCTGCCATATCTTCAAAAGCTTCTTCATGAACTGCATCTTCTGCATAAATTAATTTGTATTTTTTAATAATATTTGCTGCAAATTCAATTTGTTCTTCTGAAGAATTTACAAATCCTGCTCTTTCGTAAACATATTTCTCTTTTTCTTCACTCCATTGGGTAGATGACGCAAAATCTACTCCTAATGCCACTTCTTTACCTAATGTAAATCCCAAATTCTCACAAGCTTTTGCTGAAAGTTCTAATGCTTTTTCATTTTTTAGTTTTGGAGCCCATCCTCCTTCGTCCCCTCGTCCATTAGTAAAACTTGGATCTTCTTTTTCTAAAATACGACGTAATTCCTTATGAACTGCCAAATTAGTTTCAATTGCATCTCTAATTGTTTTTGTTCCTATGGCACAAATCAAAATTTCTTGTATGTCTGGAGTTCCTGGTCCTGCATGTGCCCCTCCTCCTAAAATATTTCCTAAAGGAAACGGAAATTTGAAAGATGACTCTGAAGATAATGTTTGAAACAAAGAAGTGTCATTTGCTTTTGACGCTGATTCCATTGAAGCAATACTTACTGCAAATGCAAGGGCACCTCCAATTTTTGCATAATTTGAAGATTGATCTATACTTCTTAGTGTATCATGTACGGTCTTCAAATCTGACGATTCTAAACCAATAAATTTTTGAGCATTCTTATTTAACATTCTAAGGCTTTCTTCAGGTTTTTCATTTGGGAAACTTACTGCTTCATACTTTCCAACACTTGCTCCTGAAGGTGCACAAACTCTGCCTAGAAATTTATTTTCTGATATGATGTCAACTTCGATAGTTTTACTTCCACGACTATTGTAAATAATACGTCCGTTAATGGATGTTATTTTTGACAAACTATTCTAATTCTGATTGGACTTCTTGGTGTCTTCTTTGGATTGCTTCATAAAATGGAATAACCTGTTGAATAGTTTCCACTGTAGTCAAAAGCATTCTTCTACAACAATATCTGTTAATTCCCAAAGAATCTAGTCCTTTAGCTGGATCTTCTCCAGATCTTACTTTATTTTGATAATCTTCATACTTATCAGCAATTAAATTTCCACAGGTAAAACATCTAACAGGAATTAACATACGTACAAAAAAGTAATCAAGGATTATAAAAACCATACAAGGATTTTTTGTTGCGGGTGTCGCCCAGCCTGGCCAAAGGCGCTAGCTTGAGGGGTTAGTCTCTTAGGAGTTCGTGGGTTCAAATCCCATCACCCGCATATTATTTAATTTAATGTAGATTCTATTTTTGAAGTTTGTTTAACGTTGCAATTAGATCTGAACGCCTTTTCTCTTCAGTAATTGCACCTCTTACATCATCAATTAAAATACGATCTACGTCTATTTTTCTTCTAGCTTCTTTTACCACTTTATCATACATTGAAAATGGATACAAATTCAAATACAAATTTTCCATCACTTCAAAAATTCTTGTTGCCTCCTCAATATCTCCAATTCTAATTTTATCGAAAATCATTCTTTTTAATTCTCCTATGCAATCCATTAATCCTAAAACATATGATTCTGGCATTACTCCTAATTCTTTTTCTGAAGGAATTTCCTTTTTTTCAATTATGGCTATTAATGATGCAGCCTCGACAAATTCTTGTTCAGGTGTAATCATATATTTTCGAAGATCTGGTGTAGTTTTTTTCTTATATTTTTTTAACAAAACATCCGCTTGTTTAAGATAGTTTTTTGCTGTTTTAACATCTCCCTTATGAGACGATATGATTGATTTACTAGAAATAATTATTATTTCTCTTGTATTTTTTAATAAAAATTCTCTGGCATCCTGACTTTCTGTTAAAGATTTTGCAATTTTATTTAAAGATGGCTTTACTTTCTTTAATGTCATGTTGATGTATGGCAAAAGTCTAGAATAAATCATTTGCCAAAGCTCTTATTTTGGAATAATTCTTTTCTATATTATGGAGATAACTGTAGATCAAATGTATCAAATAGAAAATAATGGCCACGCTATGGGTTTTTTAAAAAAATTTATGATGGAAAATGCAGGAGCTGCAGCTGTACGACGATTGATTGAAAAATTTGGAGATGTCACTTCAAAAAATATTTTGATTTTTGTGGGTATGGGCAATAATGGTGGTGATGGTCTAGTTATGGCAAGACATCTATCTGGATATGGAGCTATGGTGACAGTACAACTTTTAGGATCTCCTGATAAAATAAAAACTGAAGAAAGTTCTTGGAATTGGTCTATTTTAAAGAAAATGCCTTCTGTAAAATTATTTAGCGGTGATAATTTACATTTTGATTTTATTCCAGATATGATTATTGATGCAATTCTAGGTACTGGAATATCTGGTGAAATTCGAGAACCATATGTGTCTGCAATTAATTACATTAACAATTCTAATTGCTTCAAGTTTGCAGTAGATGTCCCATCTGGATTAGATCCACAAACCGGAGAAACTGCAAATATCTTTGTAAAATCTGACATGACCGTAACATTTCATAAAATGAAACAGGGTATACCAAAAAGAAAAGATTTGACTGGTGAATTATATGCAGAGAAGATAGGAATTCCTCCAGAAGCTGAAGAGGGAGTATTATGAAAGTACATCAGATTCAAGTTGGAAACATGCAAAATTTTACTTATGTTGTAGAGGATGAAGAGACTGATGAGGCTATAGTAATTGATCCATCTTGGGATCTTGACCAAATCGAACAAATCATCCAACGAAATAATTTAAAAATAAAATATATCGTAAACACCCATCATCATTTTGATCATACTCTCGGAAATGAGGGTATGGTGAAATTAACCAATGCACAAATAATTCAGCATGAAAAATCAGAATTAAAACATGATATTACTGTAAAAGATGGTGATATAATTGAATTTGGGAATTCAAAGTTGACTGTTTTACACACTCCCGGTCATTCACAGGATAGCATGTGTTTAATTGGAGATGGAAAAATTTTTTCTGGTGACACTCTTTTTGTAGGAAATTGTGGACGAATAGATCTACCTGGAGGAAGTGCCAAAGAATTGTATCACAGCCTTTTTGATACTCTTTATTCGTTAAATGATGATCTAATTCTTTACTGTGGGCATAATTATGGAGGTTCTTTAACATCTACTATTGGAAAAGAAAAGTTGACTAATTTTGTCATGCAAAAACGAACTGAACAAGAATTTCTTGACATGATGGGACAATGAGCTATTTAGATGATTTTGAATTTTTTGGTAATGTAACCAAAGCCCAAAATTTTATTGATGATGTTAAATCTGGAAATTTTTTGTTCTCACTTGCAATATCTTATACTGAGACTTGTGAAATCCCCGGCATAACATTTGCTGGTGCTGATAAAGATTCAATAAAATTTACTCCACCAGCAGACGCAGAATATCTTTACTATGGTTATTGTAAAACTATAGATAAAATTCCAATGACACCTGACGGTAAACCTACTCCGGGTTTACTTACAAAGACAGCATTGGAATCATGTAGCATTCCACATATAGTAATTAATGCTGGAAGTAAGATTTCTCCACAACTACCTTTCATCCAAACCGGTTTGTTACATGGACAAAATATTTCAGTTGAATCTGCGATGAACAATTCTCAAGTATCTCAGGCAGTAGATTATGGCAGAATGGTGGGACGAATACTTGCTTCAATGACTGATTGTTTGATTATAGGCGAAAGTATTCCGGGTGGTACAACCACTGCACTTGCTGTATTGCGTGGATTGGGATTCAAAGCTAATGTAAGTTCTAGTATTCCAAATAATCCTGTAGACCTAAAAAATCAAATTGTAAATACTGCATTAGAAAGAATAACTTCGAAAAATCCATACCATGTAATATCTGAAGTTGGTGATCCAATGATTGCTTTTGTAACTGGTATGTTAAGCTCAGCATCTGAAGTTACTAAGGTGATGTTGGCGGGTGGTACACAAATGACTGCTGTATTGGCATTTGCCTCAAAAATTGGTTTTAATGAACAAAACACTGCTATTGGAACTACTTCCTATATCACTGATGATGAGAGTGCAAATTTCAAATCACTTGTTTCAGAAATTGCTGATATTCCAGCAATAGCTGTAAAACCCGGACTTGTAAATTCCCAGTTTTCTGGACTAAAAGCATTCTCACAAGGATTTGCAAAGGAAGGAGTTGGTGCAGGTGGTAGTATGATTGCATCAATGATTAAAACTGGAAACAATGCAGCTAATTTTTTACCATTAGCCGAAAAAGAATACCATCGACTTTTTACTTCACTGTAACTGATTTAGCCAAATTCCTTGGATAATCTGGATCCGTATCTTTTTCAATTGCAGCATAATATGATAATAACTGTATTGGAATTGTTTCTGAAATTGGATATGCCAATTCACTAGTTTTTGGAATTTCTATCCAATAATCATAAACATCACTTTTTTCATCTGATATGCCGATTATTTTTGCACCACGTGCCTTAATTTCTCTAGCACTCGTTAATGTGTCAGAATATGTGGAATCATTTGGATTAATTATTATCACAAAAACATTGGAATCCATAAGTGCCAGAGGCCCATGTTTTAATTCTCCTCCAGCAATTCCTTCAGCATGAATGTATGTGAGTTCTTTTAACTTCAAAGCTGATTCTATGGCTATTGGATAATGAACTCCTCTACCTAGAACGTAAATATCTGAGATCTCTTTAATTTCCTTAGCAATGTTTCTTACTTGAACGTGATTTTCAAGAATCCTTGAAATTGCATTTGAAATTTCTTTATAATCAATAACAAAACTTCCATTACAAATCACTTCTACTAATTTGTATATTACAATAATTTGTGATGTGAAACTTTTTGTTGCAGCAACTCCTATTTCTGGACCACAATTCATACCAATAATGAAGTCTGATTCTCTTGCCAAAGATGATGTAAGCGAATTTACTATGGATATGATCTTGCATTTCTCTTTTTTAGCAATGTTCACAGCTTCTAACACATCTGCACTTTCACCACTTTGAGAAATTGCAATTAATGTTGATTCTGGTTCAATTATTTGAGATGAAAATTGTAATTCACTTGAAATTATGGTGTCTGTCTTAATTTTTGCATATTTTGCTAAGATTTGTTTTGCTATTAGCGCTGCATTATAGCTAGTTCCGCTTCCTGTTATGTAGATATTATTTGAATTTTTAATTTGATTTCCTGCATTTTTTATGGCATTTTTAGTATTCTCTCCTGATTTGAATATAATGTCAGGTTGTTCTGAAATTTCTTTTAATGTAAAATGTGCATAAGCCCCTTTGTATGCATCTGCAAATTCTTTTGATACTTTAGTAATTTGCTGTTTTACGACATTTCCATTAAAATCAAAAATTTCTAATTTATTTTTATCAATTAAAACAAAATTTCCATTTTCAATGTATATTGCATTATCTGTTTGTTCAATGAATCCTAAAACATCACTTGATAGAAAATAACTATTTTTTCCAATTCCCACAATTAACGGCTCATGAAACCTTGCTGCAGCCATTTGACCATTCTCAAACATTGCAACAAATGCATAATTTCCTTTCAACTCTGATACTGTTTTGATTATTGAATCTTTGACATTTTTTACACTCTCATAATTTTTTTGAAGAAGATTCGCTATTACTTCGCTATCTGTTTCACTTTTGAAAATATATCCATCTTTTTCTAGCTGTTTTTTTAATTCTTCAAAATTCTCTATAATTCCATTGTGTACAATTGCTAATTTTCCAGAATTACTGGGATGTGGGTGTGCATTAACATCTGTAACCTTTCCATGAGTTGCCCATCTAGTATGGCCTATGCCAATTTTTCCGGGTAATGTGTCAAGTTGAACCTTGGAATTTACCTCTTCTACTTTCCCAATTCCTTTTTTTAATTCAATTTGACTATTTGATTCAGTTGCAACTCCTACACTGTCATATCCACGATATTCCATTCTCCTTAATCCTTTGACTATTATGGGTGCAGCTACTTCATTTCCATAATACCCTATAATTGAACACATGGTTAATCTATTTTATAATATGAGGGGTTATTTACTGTTAGACTTGTTTTTTATTATTATTTGGTTGAAGAACTTTCTACAACGTCTTCAGATTCTTCTTTGACTGCATCTATGTCTGAATTAACTTGGGTTGTTTCTGGTTTTTTAGTACTTTCTAACATACTTGGAATGTTAGATTCAGGTGAAAAGTGAATATTCTTTTCCTCTTCAAGTGTTACAATATATGATGGGATGTCTACCTTTCTATCTCCAATCATTATGTGTCCGTGAATTACCGCTTGTCTTGCTTGATAAGGTGTTTTAAATCCAAATTTTCTTGTTACAATTGTTTGTAGTCTACGCGAAAGTAAATCGTTAACTTGGAGATTCAACACATCATCTAATGTTGATTCATTACTGACCAGTCCGATTCTTGATAATGATTTCATCAAAATTGGTTCTTTTTCTAATCTAATTTCTTGTCTTAATGCAAGTAATGATCTTGCTTGATGTCTAACTCGAGATAACTCTGTATGCGCTTTCCATAATTCTCTTTTTGATCTTAAACCAAAAGTTCCAAGAGTTTTTAATTCATCCATTTTTAATTCATAATTTAGTGGTCTTTTTGGTTTTCGCCACATACGTCTTGGATATTTAGGATCTCCCATTCAATTCACCTATTTCTTTTTCTCCGCAGGTGCTGCCTTCTTTTCTTCAGCTGGTTTAGCTGCTGCCGGTTTTGCTGCGGCTGCTGCTGCAGGTGCTGCTGCGGCTGCTGCTGCAGGTGCTGCTGCGGCTGCTGCTGCAGGTGCTGCTTTACCAGCTTTTGCAACTCCAACAGCTCCTCCTTTTCTGCCTGTAGTTCTAGTACATTGTCCTCTAACTTTTAATCCATACATGT
The DNA here is from genome assembly GCF_025699065.1 of Nitrosarchaeum sp. Lineage (NCBI taxonomy): Archaea > Thermoproteati > Nitrososphaerota > Nitrososphaeria > Nitrosopumilales > Nitrosopumilaceae > Nitrosarchaeum > Nitrosarchaeum sp. The sequence continues at coordinate 245,764 of NZ_JAILWF010000002.1, forward strand.
GACGATAACCTCTCCAACTGTTTGTGATCCTTTCTCTTTCGATATCATTTCTTAATGTAAAAGGAATATCTGAGGTTAACAGATGCATATTTGCTCCAGTTTCAATATCTTTTCTTCTATTAAGAAACCATGCTGGAAAATTCCCTGCTATGGGATTGGTAATTAATTTTTCAATTGATTCCACATTGGCTTCAGATAGAAAACCGATGTTTGTATTAGTGTTGATTTTTAAAGTATCTAAAATTGCAGTAGCAAAATTATATCCAATTCCTTTAATCTGGGTTAATCCGACAATGGCTTTTTTAGCTCCTGGAATGTCGTTCCCTACAATCCTAACAATGTGTCTATATTCTTGGGTACTCAAGTATTCAAAAATTCTTAGTTACCCCGATAAAAACCATGCTAGGCGTTGATTCAAAGCATTTCAATTAGGAACTGATAATGACTATTCCTAATTTGTATCTCTTAAGGTCTATTTCAGCCATGATCTAATATGCACAGAATACTCAAATTTATCTAAAGTCTGAATCTTCTGTCCAGTCTTTACCGTGTACATTCCATTGACTGCATTTACAGCATTTTTTCACTCCTCTTTGGGCATCAATTTCAATGCAGAAACAATGTTTTCCTTTTCCAGAAGGGTCTTTGAGACATAACTTTTGCATTATTTGCAATTATTTTTTTTATTAATTATCTTATTGGTATTCTAATGGCTATGATTTTGAATTAGATAAGTTATAAATTCACATAAACATTTAGGAATAAAATGGATGATGCATTTGATCGGGAAAAAGTAGTTGACTGCATGTTTGATCCTGTGACCTCATCTATTTTAGCTGATTTAGAAGATGGTGAAAAAGAATGTTCTTTCTTAGCGGAAAAATCATCTATTTCTGAAAGTGAGGTTTTGGAAAGACTTTCTTACTTAATTGAAAAAGGGTTTATTTTTAAAAATTCAATTAATGGAAAATCTGTCTTTTCTGCAAATACTGAAAAATTAACTCAAATCGTAGAAAATAGTGATACCTTTAATGCAACAATTGAAGGCTTAGAAAAAATGGATAGTTATCTTAACTAAAAGATCTCTTACGATTTTTTATTGCATAAATTGGAACAATAATCATTCCAATTAATCCAATTATGAGAACATATAGAGAAATAAATCCTAATGATTTCTTACCTGCGTCAGGTTCTGGTCCTATAACTCCAAAGATCTTAATTTCTTTATCATTTGTATTTTCAATAACTAATTTGTATATGCCAGGAGTAGTAATTTTGAACTGTCCTTCATAGTCTTCATCATCGATTAATTGCGATTCTATTTCAACATCAAATGGATCTAATATTTTCGCTTTAATTCCTTTAGAATCAAGTATTTGAATCGCATAAATTCCATTTTGTGTCTCCTTATTATCTAATTCAGCTGGAATTATCAAACTTTCTCCGACCTTAAATTGTCCTTCTCCCTTGATCAAATCCTCAAAAATTACTTGATTTCCATAAAATGACAAAATTATTCCTGTACATACTATGCCTCCTACAATCACAAAAAGAATGCCAATTCTTTGCATGTCATGCTTGTGGTATTCTTTAGTTTAAACCTAATTTTTTAATATTTAATTTATTCTATAACCAAAAATTAGATTAGGCTAAAAAAGTTAGCCTAGGCTAACTTTTAAATAAACAAATCATGCATGATAATTGAATTTGAAATTTAATAGATCAAACGTAATGTTACTGGTGATTTTTGTAATATTTGGAATTTCAATAATTATGATTTTTCCTGCAATATCTGAGGCTCAATCTGAGCAGAAAACATTTGTTACTCATTCTGGAGCAGTTGTAAGGACATCTGGCGAAGTACTTGATCCACTCTACACTGTATCATCTGTGGAGTTTGATCCAGATCAATATTTAAGAAATTTTGAGTTTGGAAGGTTATCGATATCTGAAACTGGACAAACAATCCGTGATTATACAATAATTGCAGAGGATGATAAGATTCAAGAAATTTCTCCTGGAATATTTTACAATGTTTGGACTTTTAATGGAACTGTTCCAGGTCCTACAATTAGAGCTACTGAAGGTGACATTGTTAGGGTTCATTTCATAAATAATGGTTCAAAAGAACACACTATACATTTTCATGGAATTCATCCAGCTGGAATGGATGGTGTTTTCGAACCTGTAGGTGGTAATGGCGGTCAATTTATTTATGAATTTGAAGCTGGCCCTGTTGGTGTTCATCCTTATCATTGTCACGTAATGCCACTTGAAGAACACATAGTTCATGGTCTTTATGGTGTCTTCATTGTTGATCCTAAGGAAAAACGTCCACCTGCTGATGAAATGGTGATGGTCTTAAATGGATTGGATACTGATTTTGACACTGAAAATAATTTTTATGCCGTAAACACTATCCCATTTTATTATCAACATCATCCAATCCAGATTAACACAAACGAATTGATTCGAGTTTATGTTGTTAATATGGTGGAATTTGATCCGATAAACAATTTACATCTTCATGGTAATTTGTATAGGTATTATCCAACAGGAACTGATCTTGTTCCATCATTTTATACTGACATGATAACATTATCACAAACTGAACGTGGCATTATGGAATTTGAATACGAGTATCCTGGAAAATATCTGTTTCATGCCCATAAGGTAGAGTTCTCCGAAAAAGGTTGGGTTGGAATATTTCTTGTAAAGGATGATCCTGACAAGAATTCTCAGAAGGTAGAATATGGAACTTAGTGATAATTCCTCTAAAGTCAAGATTGTTGCTAGTGGCTTAATTCCATTTGCATTTGTAATCATTATGATGGCCTATATTTTCGGACCAGGTGCTGATCTGTTAGATTTAGGAGTACCATTACCTGAAATAACTATTGAAAAAGTAGATTTTCATGACTCTGAAATTCAAGCAACTGTAAGAAACACTGGACCAATTCCAGTTGAGATTGCAATGGCAGATGTAAATGATAGAATTCAACCTGCTGCCGTAGAACCAGATAGGTCTCTTGAACGATTCGAATCAGCTTTGGTCAGAATTCCTTTTGAATGGAATGAGGCTGAACCATACATAGTTGGAATTACTATAGGTGATGGAACAAGATTTGAAAAAGAAATAGAAGCAGCAGCTCCTGCACTAGAACCTACTCTGGATCTTGCAATATTTTTTGCAATAATTGGAACTTATGTTGGAATAATCCCTGTTATGATAGGATTACTCTGGCTTCCTTTTATTAAGAAAATTAGCAAACAAAAATTTCATTTCTTTTTAGCATTAACTGCAGGATTGTTATTTTTCTTAGCAATTGATTCAATTGAAGAGGCAGTAGAAGTATCAAATGAAAGTCTTGCAGGAAGCTTCAATGGAATTTTGCTCATTGCAACTGTAATTGTATTATCTTTTCTGGGATTATTTTATTCAGGAAATAAACTTGTTTCAAGAGCTAACTCTTCCAAGATTGCAAAACCTGTTGCAATCGCATTAATGATATCAATTGGAATTGGACTACACAATTTTGGAGAAGGATTAGCAATCGGTGCAGCAGTCGGTTTAGGCTCTGTTGCATTTAGTACATTTTTGATTGTAGGCTTTGCTTTGCACAATACTACTGAAGGCATTGCAATTGCAGCGCCAATGTCTAGAGGAAAATTAATGATTGGAAAACTAGCTGCCATGGGAATGATTGCAGGCTCTCCAGCTATTTTTGGTGCATGGCTTGGTGGTTTTGTATATTCTCCATTCACATCAATAATCTTTCTTTCAATAGGTGCAGGTGCAATATTTCAAGTAATTATTGTGATATTAAAATGGATTAGAGATGAGGGAGACATTACTCTTTCTAGTGCTTCTGTAGCCTCTGGATTTGCTATTGGTATGCTAGTTATGTACTTAACAAGCATCTTAGTCTAAACTGGTTCTGGGTGTATTGTAATTACAGCATTTTTAATCTGAGTTCTTATCGCATGTTCTATTTCAGAAGTCATGTCATGAACTTTTTCGATCGATAATTCTTTGTCAAATGAACAATCAATATCGATTTTAAGAATATTTTCAAAATTTAAAGAAACTATTCGACCTATTTTTTTAATTACAGTGTATTGCTCTAAAATTTCTCTTATCTTCTCTTCTGTAATCTTATCTTCCACATTCAAATTTTTTGGAACTGTGAGAAATGGCTCAAGATGAATAGTCACATGTTCAATTTCAGGAATATTTTCTTGAATTTTTTGTTCTATCTCCTCTGATATTTTATGAGCTAAATCAAGGTTGATTTCATTATCTACCATGACGTGTAAATTTGAGTAAGTTTTTCCTTTTGTCTTATGAGATATGATATTATGAACTTCTTTAACTCCCTCTACACTTTTTGCTATGTCGTTAATTTTTGCATTTAGTGGTACATCTTTCCAATTTGGCTCAAAATGAATAGTGATTGCAGCGTTAGGCAATTTCTTTTTAATATTATTTTCGACCTCATTGCTAATTTCATGTGCACTATCAAAACTTGTATCGCCCCTTAGAGATATTGTGACATCTGTAAAAATCACATCTCCTGATTTTCTCATTAAAATTGCTTCAGCTTCTATTACTCCTTCTGTATTCAAGACAATTTCTTTTACTTTTTTTACAAGCTCTGGTGATATGATATCCGTTAAATCCAATGCAGTTCTATGAATCAATTTCAAACTAAGTATTACCAAAACAACTCCAAGAATTAATGCGGCAATAAAGTCTCCATTATAGAAACCATGTACAACAAACACAATTCCTGCTATTGCAATTATTGTTGAGCCTAGATCCATAAATGCATGATAGAAATCAGCTTTGAGAGTAACTCCTCCGATTTTTTTAATTGATCTTCGAAGAATAATTATTCTGAAAATATCGATTCCAATTGTGTATAATCCTCCAATAATTGCAAACATGCCAGGTAATGCATTATGTACTGGATTCTGCAATCTGTGAATTGACTCATAAATGAAAAATATTGCTATGAGAAAAATAGCAATTCCGCCAATAAGCCCTCCAAGGGATTCAATTTTTCCATGACCATAGGTATGTTCTTCATCGGGAGGTTTTATTGCATATCTAGCAGCTAAAAGTAGTATTACTGTAACAACGCTATCTAATAGGGCATGAATGCTATCTGTAATTAGACCAAGACTATTCGAAATTAACCCAAAAACTAATTCAACTACAAATGCTGAAAAAATGGCTACTAGTGAAATCTGTAAAACTTTTGTTTTTTGTTCCAACATTTCTACCTCTTGGTAACCCTCTCATGTATTACAAGTATTCTAAATGCAATTCATACGACAAGATTATTTGTGATAAACGTTGTTTTTCTTTATGATGAGTCACAAATATGTAATTTTACTTGGCATTTTTTCATCCATACTATTAACCCCAATTATTAGTGTAGAAGCAGCCAGTAATCCTAATCTGTTTGTTTCAGCAGAAAACTCTCAATTTAACAACCGATTTTCTGGCTCTATGGTGGTTGAAGTTGTAATCCGTGATCCAAATTTACATGATACTGATCAAGGAAAAGGAGAACCCAATGTTACGTTAAACGGTAAATCATTACGAATGGTTCAAGCAACTGATGGTAACTGGTATGCATATTTTGCAAATGCCGATAAAGCCAAAGTAGCTGACTCTACTCAATCTACGACATCTGGTAAAGGCTTAGACTTTGGTGTTTTTTGTAGTAGGGATACTGCATCATCTGTTTTTGGAATCTCTCTTTCTGAAACTAATGGTTTTGCAGTTCCAAGAAGTAATGGTCTATCTGGTTTTACAAATGGTGTTTCATCATTTAATCAGTGTACTGGAACACTAACAAACTCTATGAATCTTAATAATGTTGTAAGAAATCCACAGTCAATTAACACCAACTCCAATATTCCAACTGGCCAAATTGGATTGGATTCTAATGCATGGCCTTTAATTCAACTCTTCTCTTTTAGTGATGTCCAAATTCAATACAACGCTGGTGGAAACCCACAAAGTGTTTCTCTTGAATACGATGAAAGTTCAAACATCTCTCTAACACTTGATAGATCAGTATATCCTCAGAATTCACAAGTTTTTCTAACTGTAAATGATTTTCAATTAAATCAAGATCCGACAGACGAAGATTCATGGACATTTAATGTTAATTCTCCTCTTGCTACTTTTTATCAAGCATTTGATACTTCAGGTTCAAATTCTGCAAATGGCACTTCAGGATTAGTAAATTTGAACAACAACCTTTCAAATTTGGGTTTTAAAGATAATGGAAAACTTTCAATTAATTTGGGAAATATAATGCAATTAACATCAAATGATAAACAGCCTGGTACTTTTGTTGATGATGATATCCCCGGAAACCAATTTCCCAAAATTGTTACTTTGGTAGAAAATGGTCCAAATTCTGGAATCTTTGATAGTGTTGATAATGGTGATGATTCTGTTGTTAGAATTCTTGCTGATGCTCCAAGAGGTCAAAGTGGACAAATAGACTATAATCAAAAATCTATTTCTGTTCTTACAGGTTCGTCAACCTCTTCAATTTCAATAAAATCCACCTTGACTGTTGGAGAAGGTACTAAATCACTCACACCTGGCAAAAAATTTCCTATAACTTTAATGGATTCTGATCAAAATATCAATTCTGCAAGTAGAGATCATTTAGATGTCTTTAGAGATTCATCTTTAGTTCCTACCTTAAAGATTGGAAATCCAATAACTCTTGGCAATGCAAACGATGTGCAATTTCATTCTTCTGCCACCGCATTAAATGCCGGTGATACATCTAACTCATCAATACCTGACAAAAACTCTGCACGATTGTTTATTGATACGTCAAATGTAGCAATTCCAACTTTTAAACAACTATCATTGAACCTTGGTGTTTCTGCATCAACCTTGCAATCGCTTTTCATAGATTCATCTATTTCAAACAATGATGGTACTAACTGGATAAATTACGATCTTAGATCTTTTGAGAATGATTTTGGAGTCACAGATTTTACAGATACGTCAATCACTATATCTTTTGGAACTTTGGGTTCTTTACCAATTACTATAGTTGATTCTGGTGATCTGTCTTCATCCCATGGGCTTGTTCAATTAGATGATGCCGATATTCAACAATTATCTACTAGGAGTGGAATTGTATATCTTGTCATAAATTTTGATTCGAGTAATAACACTCCTACAGTTGGAAGCATTTCTGCAGAAAAAAATAAACAACCGATAGTTTTTGATTTCTTTTCGTTTGGATTATCGAATAACAATGATATCAATAATGCCATTTACAGATTTGAACTAGAAGAGACAAGTGATAATTCTTCAAAATTTGTTGGTACTCTTGAATATGCTGCAGCTAATCAACTCAACATTTTAGATCCTAATTTCATTAAAACACTAAGAACAATTGATGATGAAATAAAATTTATTGTAACTAATAGATTGATTGATGAAAAAGGAATTGCCATATCTTATTCTGATTTAGATAAAGTTGGAGTAATTACAACGACTTCTACTAAATCTGATATTTCTACAAATTCCGGTACTATCTCTTCTGGTTCAAGTATATACAGATTTGGTCAACCTGTAACAATTACCCTCAGGGATTCTGATCTTAATTTGAAAAGTGATGTTGTTGATATTTATCTAGTAAATAATGATGCAAATTCTCCAAATGTAGATACTGTTGGTAACTCAGGAAATATTTTATTAGAAATTTTACTAAAAGATATTCGTTACAAACGATGTGTCATTAATGGAGTTGAGTATGGAGGACTTGCTTCTACTGGTTTTACATTAGTTGAGACTGGACCTAGTACTGGTATATTTGAAGGAACGTTCAAGATGCCATCTCAAATTTGCGATAAGTCTGGAACGAAACTAATTTCAACAGCAGGAGGAAGTCTTGATGCAAAATATTATGACTCTAGAGATGCTTCTGGTAATTCAAACATATTTCACTTGTTAAATCCTAAATCAACAACACAATTTTCTACTTCGCCTCAATTAAGTGCTAATAAAATCTTGATTCCATCATCTGGTTCTTCTGAAGAAATAATCTTGTCTGGTAGTATTGGTAATCATAAAAAAGGAATTCCATTAGATATCTCATTAATACGTCCAGATGGAGTAGTTCAACACTTTGCTGCAGTAATATCTGATAGTGGAAGCTATCGTGCTGCGTTTTCAATAAATCAAAATTCTTTATCAGGCGTTTATAAAATTCAGTTATTCCATAATGGTGTTAACGTTGGATTAGTTTCGTTTACTGCTTTACACAATATGCCTGCTTGGATTAAAGATAATGTAAAACAATGGTCTTCTAACTCTGAAATTATTGATGATTTAAAACAAATGGTTAAAGAAAAAATAATCAATTCTCCAAAAGAATATCAAAATTCTGAAAGAATGGTTCCTGATTGGATTAAAAATAATGCTAAATGGTGGTATAATGGACAAATCTCTGATGACGACTTTATAAAATCAATCCAATACTTGGTCAATAAAGGTATAATTCGAGTATAATCAGGTCAATTTTTCTTTCATTGAATACATAAATACCCTCATGCCTGATTCAAAATGAAAATGAAGCTCGTGGGTTTCCTAGTATTATTGTCAATTTCTCTATTATCGTATGGATTTATTGGAAATGCATATGCTCAAAGTGTAGAATGTGGTGATAATCAAATAGAACAAAATGGTATTTGTCAGGATATTAATTGTGGCCCTAATCAAATATGGCAAAATAATGAATGCCAAGATGTTGTAACAGGTCCAAAAAACAATCTTAACTTAAAGACTGATCTTAACATTTACGGGCAAGGTGGAATTGTAGTCATCAGCGGTCTGATTAACAACATTGAAAATCTTGGTTCTGGTGATGTCTCCATTATTGTTAGAGCGCCAGATAACAATATCGTTACAATTGCCCAAGTTCATCCCAATGCGGATGGTTCTTTTCAAACAACTGTAAAAGCCGATGGTCCACAATTCAAAGCACCAGGTGACTACAAAGTTTTTGCAAATTTTTCTGGATTAAAATCTGAAATTAAATTCAAATTTACTGGAGGAGATGGTGGTATCATCTCAGGTGGTGATAACAACCCAATTACATGTCCAACAGGTCAAAAATTAGTTAATGGAAAATGTGTTGCTGAAGAAATTACATGTCCAACAGGTCAAAAATTAGTTAATGGAAAATGTGTTGATGACGTACCAGAACCAATACAATGTCCTCCTGGTGAAGAATTGATGAATGGAAAATGTATAGTTCCAGAACCAGTAGAAGAAGAACCACCAGTATGTGGTAAAGGAACTGAATTAGTAAATGGTGTTTGTCAAGTAATTAAAGTCGATGATGACAAAAAACCAGGTGGTGCATGTTTGATTGCTACTGCAGCATATGGAACTGAATTAGCTCCACAAGTACAATTCCTAAGAGAGATTAGAGATAATACTGTAATGAGCACTTCATCTGGATTGGCCTTTATGAGTGGATTTAACCAAATCTATTACTCATTCTCACCAACAATTGCTGATCTAGAAAGAGAGCATCCATTGTTCCAAGAAGCAGTACGAGCATTTATCACTCCAATGATATCTACTCTCTCGATTATGACACTAGCTGAAGATGGCTCTGATGCACAAGTGTTAGGATTGGGAATCTCTGTCATTGCTTTGAACTTGGGAATGTATATTGCAGCACCAACAGTAATTGGTTTCAAAGTTCACAAACATTTGAAATCTAGAAAATAGTCTGAAATTTTTTCATAATTTTTATCTTTAATTCAAAGAAACGATAAAACGTTCTCAATGTTTTTTATATGGGAAATCTGACCCATGCTGAGATAGGGAAAGAAGATTGAACAATTATACCATTTTATTCGGTTTTATACTGCTTATTCTTTTATCACCCGATAGCATTTTTGCACAATCCTTAGACACTGATGGTGATGGCATTCCAGATTCTTCAGATTCTTGTCCTACTGATCCTGAAACGATAAACGGATTTGAAGATTCAGATGGTTGTCCAGATGTAGTTCCTCCAACTGACACTGATGGTGATGGCATTCCAGATTCTTCAGATTCTTGTCCTACACAAGATGAAACGATAAACGGATTTGAAGATTCAGATGGTTGTCCAGATGTAGTTCCTCCAACTGACACTGATGGTGATGGCATTCCAGATTCTTCAGATTCTTGTCCTACACAAGATGAAACGATAAACGGA